>JAFIGB010000060.1 GCA_020831705.1 Candidatus Sumerlaeia bacterium
GTTGACCGGACATGGTGGTTTCCTTGACCTGATGGACGCCGTACTTTTCTGCGCATTGCCGCTTCTGGCGTGGCTGCATCTTTTCCAACCGGGAGTTTTCCAGGCGTCCGGTTTCTGACCGACGCCCATCAATCTCATGAATCGCAAACATTTCCAATTGCTGATCGGCCTCCTTGTCAGTGCGATCTTTATCTGGATCGCGTTCAAGGCGGGGGGTGTCACATTTGGCGAGATCATGGCCGCCTTCGGGAAGGTGAACTGGCTTTTCGCCTTTCCCATGATGGCAATCACCATGGCGAGCTTTTACTGGCGGTGTTATCGCTGGCGCATCTTCCTGGAGGACGCGAAGGACATCCCCCCCCGCCGTCTATACGGCCCGCTGATGATCGGATTTGCCTTCAACAATATCCTCCCCGCCCGAGCCGGTGAGGTCGCACGCCCCCTTGCCCTCTACAAGCAGGAGAAGGTTCCCCTCGGGGCGGGCTTCTCGACGATCCTTATCGAGCGCCTGGTGGATGTCTTTACGCTGCTGGCGCTCCTCATTGCCATGCCGCTTTATGTCACCCTGGATCCGAACATTTCCCGCGCCTTCGAGGTGGGTGACACCACGTATATCATCAACGAGGAATGGATACGCGGGAAGCTGCCCCTTCTTTCCCTGGCATCGCTGATCCTGCTGGCGGGATTTATTTCCTTCCTCATCGACCCGATTCGCCGTGTCTATCTGGTGGTGCTTCGCCGGTTGCCACTGCTGCCGGTTTGGTTGAAGGAAAAGCTGGAGGGCTTCATTCAGTCCTTTGCAACGGGGTGCCAGTGTCTCAAGCGGCCAAAGGCCCTGGTGTGGATCGTCATCCATTCGGTGATCATCTGGTTGTCCATCGCCTTTTCATTCCAGGTGATGAGTTGGGGATTTCCCGGTGTGGATCTCACTTTTGGCGGGGCGGTGTTTTTCCTTCTGGTAACGTGCCTGATCATCTCGATTCCCTCCTCGCCGGGTTACTGGGGCATCTATGAATTCGGCGGAATGGTGGCCCTGCTGATGATGGGCGTGGTGGCCAACAGTGAATCGGGGGCCAGCGATGCCTTCACCTTCACGCTGGTGGTGCATGCCCTTCAGTGGCTCCCAATCACCGTTTATGGACTTTGGGCCGCGGGCAGGTTGTCGGTGACCGCGCATGACGTGGATGAAATTTCGGAAGAAAGCGAGTTGGAAAAAGGGAACAATCATGGAAGAGAAGAAACGGAAGCCGCCGATGAAGGGCAAACCACGGGGAGACAGGCCGGGCGGTCCGAAGAAGGATAACAACCGCCCCCGTCGGCCCGACCAGGAACGCTCCCAAAGGCCGCAGCGTACCGATCGCCCATCGCGAAAGGACGACCGCCCCCCGCGCACCGACCGCCCCACCACCGACAAGCCGCGGGGGATGAATCGCCGCGCCCTCCTTCAGCTTTCCGCCGAGCTTCTTCATGAGTTCCGTTGCGGCGATGGCCCCGCGGACCGCGCCGTGGGTGATTACTTCCACAAGCGCAAGTTCCTCGGATCCGCGGACCGCACCTTCATCGGCGACGCCTTTTTTCAGACGCTCCGCCACCTGCGCCGCTACGACGAGGCCATCTTCTCCTCCTTCAGTGGGCAGTTCGTCGCCCGCGCCAGGGCCTCCGTTGGTTTCCCGGTGACCCAGCCCATCGGGGCGCGCTCCTGGCAGGCGGGACAAAGGTCGGCGCCGGAGGGGAAAAAGCCCCAATGGCTTTCAAGCGACCGCGTTATAGACACGCTTCGCGTCGGGATTGCCGCCGTGGAGGCAGGCATCGTTCCCGTCGAGGATCTGACGGCGGAGCTTCTTCGCGCATGGCCCCAGCCGAATTCCAACCGGCCCGGTTCCGAGGAAATCCCGGAACAACCCGTGGAGGAAAAGCCCGCCAGCAAGTCGCCCATCAAGCCGATTCAATCGGCATCCGTCGAGCGTATGTGCGCGCGCTCCCTGGAATTGGCGGGGACATATTCCCAGCCGGGCAAGTCGATGGACAGCGCCCGGCGACACAGTTTTCCCGACTGGCTTTGGGCCCAGATCGGGGTTGGGCGCGACCTGGACCAGTGCGAAAGCCTGGCTGCCTCCCTGGCCCTTCCCGCGCCGATCACGCTCCGTGTCAATACGCTGCGCGTCACGCTGAATGAAGCCCGGGCAGGCCTTATCAAGGCCGGAATCAAGGCAATCCCGGGTACCCACACCCCCGATGCACTGGTCCTGCGCGAACGGGTCCCCCGTCTTTCCCTTCCCGGCATCCGGGAGGGTTGGTTCGAGTTCCAGGACGAGGGAAGCCAGCTCATTGGTGTCTATACAGGCGTGGAGCCGGGAATGACCGTCGTCGATGCCTGCGCCGGGGGCGGGGGGAAGACCCTCCACCTCGCCGCACTCATGGCCAACGAGGGCAAAATCCTTCCGGTGGATGTGGACGAGGCCCGGGTGAAGGACCTGCACAGAAGAGCAAAACGGGCCGGTGTGCGCATTATGGACGAGCCACGGCTCCTCAACCCCGGCGACCCGATCCCCACCGACATCCCCCCCGCTGACCTTGTCCTTATAGACGCCCCGTGCAGCGGTACGGGGACCATCCGCCGCTCCCCCGATCGACGGTGGCGCCTTTCCTCCCACGAGCTGGAGATATACAGGCAGGCGCAATCACGCCTCCTGGACCAGTGGGCGGTAAGAATTCGCCCGGGTGGTGCCCTTGTCTATTCAACCTGCAGCCTCCTTCACGTGGAAAACAGCCACCAGATTTCGGAGTTCCTGCAGCGCCATCCCGAATTCACCATCGCCCCCCCGGCAGGCTTTCCGGGTCCCCTTTCGGACAAGGGCGAATTGATCACCACGCCCGACCAGCACGGTTGCGACGGCTTTTATGCGGCCCGACTGGTTCGCAGCGGGGACTGATGTATAGACGTCTGTCAGTTATCCTGTGAATCCCGGCCCGCAACAAGGCGCAGGGAAAAATCCAGCGCCGGGGCCGAGTGGGTCAGGGCGCCGATGGAGACACGGTCAACGCCCGCCCCGGCGATGTCGCCGATTGTTTCCAGCGTCACCCCGCCGGTAATTTCCGTTTCCACACGCCCCGCAACCAGGGCAACGGCTTCGACGAGCATTTTCCTGGGCATATTGTCCAGCATGAGCAGGTCCGCCCCTCCGTCGATGGCGGCCTGAACCTCGTCCATGTCGCGGGCCTCGGCGGCGATGGCAAACGTCCCCTTGAGGGAGGCGACGCGCTCCAGGGCCGCCTTCAGGGAGCCGCATCCATCCGCATGGGTGTCCTTGAGCATCGCCATGTCGTATAGACCCATGCGGTGGTTCGTCCCACCGCCATGAACCACGGCAGCCTTTTCCAGGTCGCGCCAAAGGGGTGTGGTTTTGCGTGTGTCGCAGATTTTGATGCGGCCATCGGCGGCCTGAACGAATTTCGCCGTGAGGCTGGCAACGCCGGAAAGGCGCTGGATGAAATTCAGCGCCGTGCGCTCGCCGGCAAGGATCCCACGGACGGTTCCCTCCAGCGTGGCAACGGTGTCCCCCGGCGCGACGGCCGTTCCATCAGCGGCAACCCCGCTTACGGTGACCCCACCGACCTCCTCGAAGACCATGCGGAAGACCTCGGTGCCGGAAAAGACGCCCTTCTCCCTGGCGACAACAATGGCGCGGGTGCGCGCATCGGGGGAAAAGGTTGCCTGGGTGGTGATATCACCGGCGTCGGCAAGATCCTCGGCCAGGGCGAGGCGAATCCTGTCGCGAAGTGACGGGAATTTTATTTGTCTGGACATGGATTGGTTTCCGTTCACGGGGTGCCTTCGGTATGGACCAGGAGCAACCACATTCCACCGAGGGGAAGGAGGTCGAGCTGTTTCATGGCCTTGTCCGCGGCGGTGGCGGTATCCGATTGAAGCAGCTTCACCGCGAGGAGTGCATCCTCGATACTTTCAAATTCCCAGGTGGTCACTTGGCGATCGCCGCGGCGGGGAGGCCCGGGAAGTCCGGCATCCTCGAAGACCCGACCCGTGATGGCGTCGTCATCGAGCATGGATCCGTTGGCCATTTCCAGGACAATGTCGACGTCAACCTCCCCACGGGTTTCACGAAGGGCAGCGAGTTCCCCTGCCAGTTCCTCCAACGGGAGCGCCCGGGGTTCGGTTGGAAGTTCATCGGGGATGGAGGTACGGACAACGGCGTATAGACGCTCCTTCGGCAGCTCCAGCACGGCGTGCTCCCCCGCCGCGACGACCCGGGCGGTTTCGCTGTCGGCGGTCAGGAGGAGGAGGTCATTGCCGGGGGATGTGACGCGCAGGCGCAGGTTTTCGAGATCCGTCGTGGAGGGGGACGGCGGCGCAGCAGCCCGCGCCATCATGGGGGAATCCGCAGCCGGGGGTTCCGCCCGTTCGGGATCTCGTGTCATGGGCTGGGCTGCCGGTTGCTCCGCCGGAGCGAGGGCGAGGTCCATGGTCCCGACCTCCGTATCGACACGCATCTCGGCGGCAAGCTGTTCCCTGGTGGTTGTATCATCAAGGGTGGGTTCGCCGACAAAGTAGTAGATGGAACCGAAGACGAGGATACCGGCAGCGAGGAGGCCCATGCGCTGCATTCCCGCCCAGCGGTTTTCCCCTTCGCGTTCCATTTCCTCGGCGCCAAGGGTTTCAAGGAATTGATGGGCGAGGTCTTCCGGGGCCTTGGTTTCCCGGGCGGATGTGCGGAGGGCATCGACAAGCCCCATCTCTTGACGAGCGACCTCGGCAAGGTCCGGATTTGCCGCCAGAAGGGCCTCCCATTCGGCGAGTTGCTCCTGATCAAGTTCCCCGTCCAGCCACTGGTCGAGGAGGTCGTCGAATTTTTCATGGGGGTTGGTCATGACGCTTCTCCTTTCCGACCAAGGTGTTCGGCCATGGCGTGACGGAGTTCGCGGCGACCGCGGTTGATCCGTGACTTGATGGTTCCGAGTGGGACTTCGAGAATGTCGGCAATCTCCTCGTAGGAATGGTCCTCGATGTATCTCAGGACGAGTGGTTCGCGAAACTCGGGCTCAAGTTGCCCGAGGTTTTCCCGGAGGTGGCGCATCATTTCCTCGCCGACGGCCTGCTGGCGGGGATTGGGGCCGGTGGTTGCCGGGGTGGGTCGCGGCGGCTTGTCGGGGTCGTCGTCGGCCTCCCCACCGAGGGGAACAAAGCGGGCTGCGTTGCGGCTGGTAACAGTCCGGGCATTGCGGGCGCAATTGACGGCGATGCGATAGATCCAGGTGGAGAAGCTGCTTTCCCCGCGAAAGCGGCCGAAATGGCGCCAAGCGCTGAGGAGCGTTTCCTGTGCGGCATCGGCGGCGGTGTCGTGGTCACCACCGAGAAGGTGCAGGGCGGTGCGGAACACACGGTCCTGGTAAAGGAGCAACAGCCTGCCCATGGCATCGGGGTCTCCCTGCCGCGCCGACGCGAGCAGGAGCTTTTCCTCCCGCGCGAGGTCACGGCCTTCCTCTTTTGACAAGTCAGACACCAGGTTCGTTCCCGGATATTGGAGTTTCCTGCGTCAACTTCGACTGATCAGGGCCTGCCCCGGGTTTGGGTTCACCCGAAAACACCATCCAACCCGCCACCCCAAGGAGCATCAGGGCGGGGAGGAGCTTGAGGTTGTGGAGCAGCAACGCAGGGCCGCTGTTCCAGTCCATCCCGTGAAAGCGAACCGTCCACGACAACACCACAACGGAAAGCGCAATGAGGCCAAGTAGCACCCAGCGGTGTGTTATCCCGGGCAACCGGAAGGCCACAAAGGAGAGCAGCATCACCGGAAGGAGCGCCTGCACCAGATAATGGTCCCAAAAAAGGGCCGGAAGCAACAGGGAGACGAGGATCATGGTGGAGTAGCTGACGGAAAGGGCGATTTTCTGATTCCACGAGACAAACGCAAAGAGCCCCAGGAGCATCAGGGAAACCAGCCATGTGAACCCGTTGGCAACCACCGGCGAAAGCGCCACCCAGGGAACCATTCCCGAGCCTTCGTGCTCCACAAAGAGACGATGGAAGAGAGCGTTGAAGCTCATGTTATACGGATCACGCCAGAAGGTGTTGCCGTATTCCTGCCAGGTGGAACTTCCGTAACCCATGTCACGGAGCACCGGCAGGAAGTCCCAGTGAACGCCCCACCCGAAAAGCACCAGGGTGACCAGTGTAAACAATATCGTGAAAGCCGCCATCCAGCCCGCTCTTTTCCATTCGCGGCGCAGGAGGAACCAGATAAGAAGAATCCCGGGGGAAAGCTTGAAAAGCGCCAGGGCCGCCGCGATGGCACCGAGGACGGGCGTCGGCCAGGACCTTCGAATGCCAACAAGGACGAGTGTATATCCAAAGAGCAGGATGACATTCAGCTGCCCCGCGTTGTTCTGGCGAAAGACCGTTGCGTTGAAGGACACCATGGCAAGCAGCAGTACAACCACCCATGGATTTCCCCGCCACCCGAGGAGCCACGCCGCCAGGAACAACGCACCAAGCAGCAGGATGTGGTTTAATATGGAAAAAGCCACGGCACTGCTGGCGAAGGGAAGCTGGGCAAGGGGCATCATCACCAGGGCGGTGAAGGGTGGATAGACATACGGATTGATGGTGCGGAAGCGGTGGTCCTCCGTTTCGGCGTACCCACCGGCAGCGGAAAGCATGACCTCCGCAGGGTAGGGGGAAAAACCGGACTGGAGAAGGCGCGCCCCCGCCCAGACGTGCTTGTAGTCGTTCTGGCCGCTGGCAATTCCGGGAATACCTGTTCCGTGGCTGGCCACGAGGGGTACAACCTGGAAGAAAACAAAGCCCAGAAGCAACCCCGCGGCGACCAACCAGCCCGCCACCATTCCCCCGCGTGACTGGAGGAGCGACATCATGGCGCCCATGCCCCGGCCAGGGGGGCATTGCTCCGCAACCGGGACACCATGGCGCGGTTTTCCGGCGTATTTCGCACCCAGATTTGCCACCCCCACCACTCCCGGGGAGCGTCCGGATAGACATCCCAGGCGGCGCCAAGAATCCATGGGGCGTCCCCGCCCGCAGCAGGTTCAAGATCGTGAAGGCGCCGTGAAAGACCGGAGCCTCCCCGCGTGATGAGCCATTGGACTTCGTGCTCGTCCAGGAGGTTGCTCCATCGGGGAACAAGGCGGCCCTGGGAGTCCATGGAGATGGCACCCTGGGAGATCTGGCGTTCGATGCGTTGTATATCCCCACCGAAGATATCAAACCGGGAATCGGAAAACACACGGTGCTGTTCCGGGGAAAGGCGCCAGATCAGGTATCCGGCGTAATTGTTCTCGTTGAACATATTGCCGTGAAGGTCGGAAAGCTCGATGAGATTGACCACGTCCGCCGGGTAATTTTCGCGTACATAGCCGATTCCGGAGAAGAACTGGAGGTTCCGCCCGGGGTAGGTCCGCTCGTAAAGTGCCCTTGGGGAGTTGCCAATGAGGCCGCCACTTTCACGGGGGTTCACCAGGACCCACTGCATTGTATAGACCGCGAGGATTCCAACGGCAAAAACCGGGGCGCGGCGCCACTGGTCGCTTTTCCGCCAGGCAGCAAGAGAATCCCCCATCCCGTCCACGGCAGCGGCGAGAAGGCGCGCATACAGCGGCACCATCATGATGCTGAACAGGGAAAGGTGACGGACGTGTTGCATCGCCTGGTGGAGGAAAAACAGATAGACAAGCACCTCCCAAAGGCGGGGGCGAAAGCGGGGCAGGAAGAGGGCCATGAGAAAGCCGGCATGGACGGCCACCTCGAAGTCGATGACGAAGTAAAAGTCCGGCGAATGGAGTTCACCAATGGACCGGACGAGGTCCAGGTCGCCGAGCACCCTCCCAGGCAGGCTGTATAGATGCCACAGGTAGGGGTTGAAGAAGGTCGCCAGCAGGCAAAGCGGCAGGAGCACCATCAGCATCTTCATCGGCAACAGGCGCGGCGCCTGGGTGGGAAGGGCGGGAAGGCGATCACGGAAGTGGTGGTAAAACTGGTCTGTCGACCATGCCGCAAGGATCACCCCCGCCGCCATCCAGCCGCCATGGACGTTTGTCCACAGGGCAATGAAGGGCACCAGGAGGAACGCCATCTTGTCGCGGAACCACCCCTCGGCAAGGCCCACGAGGAGGATCAACTGGAGGATGAGCATGAAGTTTGTAAAGACAGGTGGGCGTGGGTAGAACATGCGCCTGCCCACGGCAACACAAAGCACGGCCACCAGCAGGGCAATCCACCAGCACCCTGATATACGCCGCGCCAGCCACGCCACCAGCAGGGTCGTCGCCGCGATGATGAGACCCATGAAGAGGACAAGGCCGCGCCAGCCACCAAACCCGGAGGCATCGCCGGCGCTCCATGCGAAGTACATGACGAGCTGGGCGAGCCACTCGTGGTTGTGCCATTCCATCCCGGCGGCATTGAAATTGAACACATCGTGGGAGGGGATGCCGTTGTTGGCGATATACCAACCGGTCTTGACGTGCCACCAGCAGTCATTGTCGGCACGGATGGGAACCAGCGCCGTTGAAAGTGTATAGATAACCAGGAGTGCGCAGACGACGAGGCCGGCGAGGGGGCCGCTCCTCCACCCCGCGAGCGCCTCAGAATTCCCCGTCATCATCGTCGTCGTCCATTTCGGGGTTTTCATCGTCCTCGTCGGCATCAAGGGATGCCTCCTCAAGGACTTCCTCGGCGACGTATATCGGCACCGAATTCTTTGCAGCGAGGACGACGGCATCGGAGGGACGGCAATCCACCTGCACGGTGTCCCCATCGGGAGTGCGCACGAGGAGCTTGCCGAAGAACGTGCCGCCCTTCAGTTCGTTCACCCAAACACCGGTCAATGTTCCGCCAAGGGCATGGATCGCATTGAGGACCAGGTCGTGGGTGAGGGGGCGCGGTGGTACTGTATCGTTGAGGGCAAGGAGGAGCATCTCGGCCTCGTGGGGGCCGACGAATACCGCAAAGCTGCGTTCGCCGTCCTTCTCCTGAAGGATCAACACCTGGTTCGGCTCATTCTGGGAGTAATGAATCTCCACCAGGTTTGTTTCGACCATGTCCATCAATGCGACTCCGCCAGGGGATCCTTCCAGCAGCGAAACCATGCAGACCCCAGGATTGGCGGACAAGGGGGAATCGCCCCCCGTTGGTGCAACTCATGCCTTGATCACCGGCACCGACGATGCTCCCATTGCAGGAGAAATCACGGCGGACCGGGGCTGCGATGCGTGCGAGACATTGTGAAAAATGCGGGACGGAGTTTACGTGCGGGGCCGGTAACACCGACAAGCCGTGCTGGTGCATGGAGGTCCCTGTATCCGCTGATTCCCTGAAGAAATTGCAGGAACAATACGAGGATTGTCTTTGCCCGGAGTGCCTCCGTGCTCTTGCAGCGGCCGATGGTGGGCAGGAGCCCTAGCGACCGAGACGGTCGAAGATTTTCCCGACACGCCCGAAAAAACTGTCGGTGGCCCGGCCACCGGGAAGTCTTTCCTTCTCCTTGGTGCCGGGTACCGGCTCAATTTCGGGAAGCTTGTCGTATTTTTGGAAGGCGGGAATGACATCACGCTCGATGCCCGCCATGAAGGCTTCCGACTCGGATGGGGTGCCCAGGGTGAGAAGTGCCACCCGATATTCGAAGGACTCCTTGGCGGCCTCCTTGATGCGGTTGAACTCCTCCTTGTCACCAAGGTGACCATCGGGAACGAAAGGACAGAAGGGGGCGACTTCCCGCAGGGAACGGATTCCCTCGACGCGACGGCTTGCTGAAAGAAGGTTCACGGCGTTCTCAGAGAAGGCCGTCGCTGCCGCCCAGCGTTCGATCTGAAGTTCCTTCAGGCCAATAACCCAGGGGGCAACCACCCGGATGTAGCCGGTTTTCTTCTTCATCGAAAGCCTGCGACGAAGGATGGGAATGGTGGAAAGCCATGGCCAAATATAGGGGGAATCCGACAACGCCGCCTCCACGTGTTCCAGTCGTGTCATGGCCACTTCCACCGGCGTTTCGTAGGGATTGCGTTTCCCGACCTGGCCCCCGCGGTCCTTTACGGTATCACCAGGGTTCCAAAGGTTCCTCCCACCAAAGGAAAAAAGCCATGTAACTGGCACACCGAGATTGCATGAATAGAGCACATCACCCACGTCTGTCTGGCTCTGACGAAGTTCGGTGCGCTCGTCAGAGTACATTAGCCTACTTGGTCGATTCATCTATATGTCCTCTTAAGCCTTCAACATCGGTTGATAGTTTCGTCTCAAGAACTTAGGTTCGTCAAGGGAACTGCCCCATTTTTTTCGCATTTGGGCAGTTGTTGGCCATCCGAGAACGACTCACCGGGTGGCTGGACTGGATAATAATCGTTCACCCCCCCGGCGGGAAAAATCCTGACGGGTTCGCCCTGAGAGGTGGAGTTTACTTGGAAGGGTAAATAAAAAGTCTTTTCAACGCTGAAGCCCCTTGACCGGGTACGAAATCCGCTATTGTGTAACGAGGTTCACGGAAAGAGGTGTAATGTCTTTCCGACCAACCCAGGAAGGGTCACCCATGGAACCCCGTTTCGCAATCTTTGTCGCCCATGCGACCTTGAAGGCACATCAACAGATTCAACTGGTCCTGCCGGATACTTCCGGGGGTGTTCCCAAACAACTGATGCAGGATGCTGCCCAGTTTGGGGTTCGCCACGCCCTGGCCCGTCTATATCCGGGGTTGGTTCGTTCACCGTTCCGCCGTGATCCCCTTCCCGAGGTCATGCTCACGCTTCGCTATCAATTTGAGGAGGATCCGGAAGGACTCGGCCTGTCGATGGAGGAAAGCGAACGCCTCGCCGAACGACGCGCCCTGAAAAGCCTGACACCCGGAGGTGCCATCTCTTCACGGACACCCCTTTCCATTGGCGCCTCCCACCCCTCCAGCGTCTCCTCGACGAGACTGAGCAAGCTTCACCTCAGGCCAAGTATTCATGGTGATGAGACCCCGGCTCCTGCGGCAGAACAGGCTGAGGAGGCACCCCTCCCCATGGGTGACACACGGATGAGAACAGTTGCGGGCGGCGGGGTTGTGTTTCCCTGGGAAAAGAAAAACCGGTAGGAAGCGGGTTACCGTTCGTTGCGGGGGCCCTTCCACTCCATCTCGATGTCGTGGTCGATCTGCAGAAGATTGAGCACCTTCGCCACCATAAAATCCACAATATCGTCAAGTGTATCAGGCTGGCAGTAAAAGCCCGGCATGGCGGGAACCATGTGGGCACCTGCCTGGGCCAGCTTGAGCATGTTTTCCAGATGAATCGAATTGAGGGGTGTTTCCCGCGGAACAAGGACGAGGGGGCGGCGTTCCTTGAGGAACACATCGGCGCACCGTGTCAGCAGATCGTCGGTGTATCCATGGGCAATCCCGGCAAGTGTCTTCATGCTGGTGGGCATGATGATCATGGCCCTGGCCCGAAAAGTCCCGCTGGCGGGGCGTGCGGCGATATCCTTGATCTTGTATTGCAGGACCTGCGCGGCGCCTCCCTCGGGGAGGTTCAGCCATTTCTCCAGGGGCGCGGCGGGGCCGACACCGTCGAGTCCCTCCTCCTCCTGCATGACCCTCCAGGCGCTCGGGGTGACAAGCAGGTGGACTTGCCAGCCGGCACGCACGAGAACCTCAACGAGGCGGATGCCGTACCTCACCCCGCTGGCCCCGCTGATTCCGACGACAATGTGCCCGGGCTTGGTCATTTTTTGTCTCCCATGTGGAGGGCGGCGATTCCCAGTGTCAGTGGGCAGTGACGAACCCGCCCATAACCGGACTGGCGCATTTTTTTCGCCAATTCAAATCGATCCGGAAAATGAAGAACGGAGAAGGGGAGATACAGGTAGGCCGTTCGCTGGGAAAGAAGGGCTCCAATTCGTGGCAGGACATGGAGGAAGTAGGGCATGTAGAGCGTTCGCACCAGCCGGTTTTCCGGTTGGCTGAATTCCAGGATTCCAAGTCGCCCGCCGGGCCTGAGGACACGGTGGATCTCCTCCAGGGCCCCGTCGAGGGACTCCATATTACGAATCCCAAAGGCGATGGTGACGAGATCGAAGGAGTTATCCGGAAAGGGGAGGCGAAGCCCGTCGCCCTGAAGCCAGTGGATGGGGCGGTCCTGGTGGGCGGGGGTGGCGGTTTTCTTGTGGGCAAGACGGAGCATGCCGGCAGAAAAGTCGACCCCGAGGATTTCGCACCGGGGATCGGTGCGGCGCTTGAGTTCGAGGGCGAGGTCACCGGTTCCACAGGCGAGGTCGAGGACCCGTTTTTCCCCTCCCCGAAGGAGGTGCTTGACGGCAAAACGGCGCCAGGCGATGTCGGTCCCCCCGCTGAGGAGGTGGTTGAGCAGGTCGTAACGGAAGGCAATGGAATCGAACATTGCCCGGATTTTCCCCGCTTCCTGGCCCGGTTTCGGGACGATCGGGGTGCTCTTTCCATTTTCCGGGTTTACAGTTCCGTCTTGCGGCATGCAAAGGGGCTTTCCTAGGTTCCCACGCGGCGCGGTTGACAACCGCGGAACCTGTAAATTTGCGGGACAAACATGAGCGCGGGTGGCTTGGTCCACTAACTCGGTGACCCGCCAACCCGTTTGTTCAATATGCGGGCCAACCACGGCGGCACAAGCGTGTTGAGTCCCCACACGCCCATCCCAACAAAAGTCAGTCAATTCAACCCCATGTCACATTCAACCATGAACTTCAAAACCAGAATGCCCGAACTTCTCGCCATGGCATCTCTTGCCCTCCTTCCCCTGGCGCCCCAAACCCTGATGGCTCAGGAGATGGTCGAGGCCCCGGAGGAAATCGTCGTCGAGGTGATCGCCCTCGAGGAGACCGCCGAATACCGACAGCATGCCCGTGCCGAGATTATCGACTCGGAGGAGTTTATCCCGACGGCCTTCTGGGCACACGGAAGTTATCAGGACATTTCGCTCTCCAACGGCCTTGCAGGGATGATCCTCGGCGCGGTGCCGGAGGAACGAAAGGACTACAACGCCTCACGGCAGGGAAATGTCATCGACCTCTTTGCCAGCCCCGCCTCGGAGGAGGGCTTTCAGCTTTTCCAGCCCATGACGACGACGAGCGCCAGAAGCGTCCTCGTTACGGAGGTCGACCTGAACAATGACGGGGAGGAGGGTCATGCCGTCGTTACGACCTACGGCGAGGACACCCAGCGCTCCGGCCTGACCGTCGACACCACCTACGAAATGCGCCCGGGCTACCATGGCGCCCTTGTTACCACGACGCTGACGAACACCACCGACGACGAAATGAACATTCCCATCCTGGGCGATTATATCCTTTGGGGGGTCATGCGTCCCTTCGCACCGGGCCAGGGCTGGAACCTTCCCGGGCGCGAGGCCAACCAGGTGGAGTTCGCCATGGGCCGCTTTTCCGATGCCTACGTGATGATCGCACCCCGCACCGGGCTTCTGGACATCAAGACACCCGGATCCCATTCCATCATCACCTACAAGAGCGACGTCACCCTCCAGCCCGGGGAAAGCACCAGTTACGAGCGCTGGCTCCTCGTGGCCGACCGTGACCCGGGGCGTCTATACAGCTTTTTCCACGAGCAGCGGGGATCGGCCCACCATGGCTACATCGCCGGGCAGGTCAATGAGCGGGTGCGCCTTCCCGATGGCAACTTCCAGGTGACACGGCCCGTGGCCAATGCGGAGATCCGCATCATTGCCGCCATGCGCAGGGACCTTCCCGACGGCTACTTCGGCCGCCCGTATATCTATACAATCAGTGACGAGAATGGAAACTACCAGATTTCCATCCCGCCGGGTGACTATACACTTTCCGCCTATACACCGGGAAGGCCGTTCGAGCTTTCCACCGACACCGTCCGCGTGAATGCCAACCGGATCACCGGTGTGGACCACGTCGTCCCCATTTCCTCCACGGTTACCTACGAGATTGTCGACGCCGAAACGGGCGAACACCTCCCGGGCAAGCTCAGTTTTGTGCCCCTTCGGGGAACCAATCCGCCGTACTTCGGGGGATCTGGTGGCCTTGAAAGCGGCGCCAGTGTCTACTCGCAAAACGGACGGGGTTCCATCGACGTCCCCACCGGGAACTTCCGCGTGATTGCCTCCCACGGCGTGGAATACCACACCACGGAGAAACGGGTCACCACGGAATACTTCCGCGACCAGACGGTTCGCTTCGAAATGCGCCGGGCCTACGACACCAGTGGGTGGATTTCCGCCGACCTGGGCGTGCTGACCGGAGCGGCGGCACACTCGCGCATGACCGACGAGGATCGTGTCGTCACCGCACTTGCCGAGGGCGTCCAATGGATTGTCACCGCCGACCCGGGTAAGGCGACCGACATCCAGCCGACCATCCGTCGCATGGGCGTGGGCAACAAACTGCGTGCAACACCGGGGCTTCGTGTCATCGGCAACGCTGACAATCGCATCGGTGACTATACACTTTTCCCCATCAATGACTGCGACCCTGCCCAGATTATCGAGGAGGCCATCGCTGCCGGTGAGCCAATCGCCGCCATTGAAACCCTTCGCGCCCTTTGCCCCAACGCCCTGCTCCTGCTCAACCGCCCTGTCTTTCCCGGGCAGGGTGTCATGACGCACCTTGGGTATGACTTCGCCGGCCACACCTGGCCCAATGAGACGATCTATCTGGACGTTGACGGTTTCCAGGTCTGGGAGGGCAAGCGTCAGCTCGTCGCAACGCGGTCGACCGACGTCCTTCTGGAGCTTGCTGCCCAGGGCACGCGTGCCACGCCTTTCGGCAACAGCCTGTCATCGGGAACCTATAATGACGAAATCGGATATCCACGCGTCTTCATCCCAAGTAGCGAGTCCGACCCATCGAAGTTTGACCTGGACGAGTTGGTCACCAACATTCGCGAGGGGCGCATCATGGTCACCAACGGCCCCTTCATTGACCTGAAGGTCGATGGCCGCCCCATGGGGTCTCAGGTAACGCTCAACGGCACCCACGTGGAGGTTGATCTTTCCGTATTTACACCAAACTGGGCGAACGTTTCCTCCATCACGATCAACGTCAATGGCAGCTTCGCCCGCAAGTTCCTCCAGCCGGCAGGCTCCTACGACCGTGAAAGTGGCCAGGTCTTCCCGTCCCCCGACAAACCGGAGGAAGGGAAGTTCAACCTTCGCATCAGCCGCGATTCCATCCTTCAGGTCATCGTGGAGGGCGACATCGCCCTGAACCAGGATCCCGTGAATCCCAACAGCGTTCCGGCACGCGACCCCAATGTTCCCCAGGGGCAGTATTCCCTCGCCATAAGTGCACCGATCTATATCGATGCCAACGGCGACGGAGCCGTCAACATCGAGTCGCGGGTCCAACGCATCATTGACGAGGAAGTCCCCGCCTTCTAATTCCATCATGGCGGGGAGACCGACATGCCCGGAACCGACAATCTGAGGGAAGCCTTCTGTGAAGTTGGCAGGCGCTGCTGGGAAAAGGGGTTCGTTGCCTCCAACGACGGCAACTTTTCCCAGCGAATCGCGGAAAATCGCGTCCTCTGCACGCCGACGATGATCTCAAAGGGCTTCATGGAGCCCGGCGACATGGTCGAGGTGGATCTGGAGGGAAACCAGCTTTCCGGTTCACGGGCGCTGACCAGCGAAATCCGTATCCATCTATACATCTATCAGCAGCGCCCCGACATCCATTCGGTCGTCCATGTCCATCCCCCCCATGCCACCGCCTTCGCCGTTGCGGGCCGCGCCCTTCCCAAGGGGATCCTTCCGGAAATTGAATTCAACATCGGCGAAGTCCCCATCGCACCGTACGCCCACCAGGGAACCTGGGAGTTCGCCCGGTCGATCGGCCCATGGGTCCACGATTACGACAGTTTTCTCCTCGCCAATCACGGCGCGATCACCCTTGGCCGGGACCCCTACGATGCGTATTATCGCATGGAAACCCTCGACCAGTATTGCCGGATACTTCTCCTTGCCGCGCAGGCCGGGGGATGGAGGTCGTTCGGCGTCGGAGCCATGCGGGAGCTGCTTCGTCTGAAGGCACTGAAGGGCGTTCCCGACCGCCGTCTATACACGGATTGCGACCCGCTGGATCCTGC
>JAFIGB010000066.1 GCA_020831705.1 Candidatus Sumerlaeia bacterium
CATTGGCACCATCGAACTCGATCGCGTCGAGGACGCAATGGCCATTCCCCGGGAAGCGGTGCTCCATGATGAAGGCCGCCCCTTTGTCTGGACCGTGGAGGACGGTGTCGCCCGGCAGAAGCATATCGTCCTTGGCGAACAGGAGGACGGCATGGTCCAGATTCGATCCGGTCTGGACGGATCCGCCCGCGTCATTGTTGATGGTCGCGGTGCCGTCTCGGAAGGTGTGGAGGTGGAGATCACCTCCAACTGATGCCCGGTGGTTTGTACCTCAAACCAATCCGGCCCAGTCCCCCCCATGTTCCCGGAACAGCTTGCGGACCCCTTCGACCACCGATGCGTCGAGGGGGTCTTTTCCTGCGATTTCCACATTCCGCCGAAGCCGCGCCAGATTCTTCGTTCCCGCAATTGCTGCCGAAACGCCGGGCTGATGCAATGTATAGCGCAGGGCAAATTCGTCCCACTCCATGCCCTCGGGGGGCTGGATTCCCATCGTCCGTGCACGAACCCAGTAGTCCTCGCAGTAGTTGCCAGTTGGCCGTGATTCGTGGCGCCAGAAGGCATTTGCAATGGGACGCTTGGCAATGAAGCCGATCCCGCGACGATTTACCTCGGGGAGATCGCCCTCCAAAATCTTCTGATCGCAGATATTGAGCGAGGACTGAATTCCCGTGAATAGACCGGACCGGATGGCCCATGCCCGCGCTTCGTTTTCGCCGGAGTACGCCGCCACCCTGACCTTTCCCGCCTCGACCATCGCCACCAATGCCTCGGCGACGCCGTCATGTTCCAGTGTCTTCTGGTCGCAGGAGTGAAGGTGAAAGATGTCTATATGGTCGGTGCGCATCATTCCCAGGGCGCGCTCCACACCGCGGGTGATGCACTCCGGGGTCCAGTCGGAGAGCCCCTCCACGCCATATCCCCCCTTCGTGGAAAGGACAAATTCCGACCGGCGGTGGGCGATATATTTGCCGATGCGTTCCTCCGACATTCCATATCCCCTGGCGGTGTCGACGAGCGTGATTCCCATGTCCAGGGCGGCGTTGAGGAATTTCTCCGCCTCGCCCTCGGAAACATCGTCGTCGCCCACATGGCTGGCACCCAGCCCAAGGGGTGAGACTTCAAGGTCGTGATTCCTGCCGAAGGGTCTGGGCTGCATCATTGGCTCCATCATGTGGGGGTGAAAAGTCAGATTCCCCGAGACAACACGGCGCCTCGGGGTCGTCAACGCCCAATCCGGTCCAGAATGCCTTTGCCACCCGGGAGGGGGACCCCCTGTAATGGCGACAGACTTCGTGTGAGGATTCACAGATGACCGACAAGACCCCCCGCCATCCCATCGCCATCATCGGAGCAGGCATTGCCGGCCTTTCCGCCGCACACACCCTCGAAGAGGCTGGCATCCCCACCATCGTCCTCGAGCGCTTTGATCGTGCCGGGGGGCGCCTCAATACCCGCCAGGGCGGGGGCTGGGTTGCCGATCACGGCACCAGCTTCATCACCACCCGCCACACCCGGGTGTGCGACCTGATCCGCACCATGGGGATGGAAACGTCCCGGGTGGCGATTCAGGGAAGCGTGCGCACCCTGACCAGCGACCTGAAAATCGAAATTCCGGAAAATGGTGGATTGGATGGTTCGCGGTTCAGTCTTGTCGATGGCTTTGGCTTCTTCATGGAGGAACTGGCCGGGCGCTTTCAGGTTCACTACAACATGGCGGTTGGTGCCGTCCGTTGGGACAACAACCAAAAAGTTTTTTGGTGGAACTCCGAAGGTCAGGTCTTTTGGTTTGAGGACGAGGATGGCCAACCCCTGCGCGACCCCGTCACGCACAAGGTTATCATCGCCAGTGGGGTGATTCTTGCCACCACGGGGACGGCCTCCCGGCGCATCATCGAGAAAAGCCCATCCCTCGCCGGTCTCCTCCCCGAGATCAACAAGGTGGATTACACCTCGACCTTTACCACCATGTTCAAGATTCCCCGCATTGATGTCCCGTGGTATGCCCTTGAGGGCAAAAGCGGCGCCCCCTTTACGTGGATTGCCCTGGAGGAACGGAAGTCACCCGCCCGGGTCCCTGACGACAAAAGCCTGATCGTAGCCCACGCCTCCCCAAGTTGGAGCATTGACCTGATCGCCATGCACCGCATGGACGCCATGGCCCAGGTTTACAGGAAACTGCGTGAAATCATTCCCCAGCTTCCCGAGGAACCTCTTTCTCAAACCTACAAGCGATGGAATGTCTCCCGCGTGCAGTCCCGCCCCATGGTGGATCCGGACGACCGCCCACGGATCAACTGGCCAGTCAACCCTCCCACCGCGCCCTTTGCCCTTGCGGGGGATTACGTCTACGGGCGCACCGCCGAGGATGCCGCACTTTCCGGTCACGATGCCGCCCAGGCGATCATCACCCAACTCCCCACCCGCAAGTCCGTGCTTGGTATTCACTTCGCCGAGTAGGTAACCACCGTCGCTTTCCTACGGCTTCTCCAGTTCAGGATCATGGAGGTAGCGGTAACGTCTTTGTTTTTCCTCGGGCGTTTCACCGGGCCGGGGTGTATCCTCCATGCCGAAGGGTTGTTCCGTTTCCGCAGAAAGAGTTTCGGGGAAGAGGATACGGTCGTTGGTGGCGGGGACGAGACGAATGGGGATTACCCCCGAAGGCACCCCGTCGGAGACGTCAACACGTTGGCGAAGGACCGCCCCGGAAGAACGGGGGTCCTGGCCCCTGATTCCCATCGGTGTCGTGGGGGCAATATCATTGCGGCGCAACACTTCCAACCCAGCCCACCCGGCAAGGATCGTCTCCCCATCGGGAGGAAGATCCCCCTTACTTCCTCCTTCGGTGAGGTAGGCCTCCAACTTCAGCCGGGCAAGGCCGGGCTTGATGCCCGTCACCGGGAGGGTGAATGAGTGCCACCGGCGGCTGTCGGGATCGAGGGCCTGCACGAGAACCTTGTGGAAAAGCCTGAAGTTCTTTCCGCCCTGCTCCACCTTCACAACGAAGCTCACCGCTTGTTGGCTTCTTTCCCCCGAAAGACGGGGCTGCTGAATGATGGAAAATTTGATCATGGCCCCCTGGGGGAAGTCGATCATTTGGGTTAACTGGCCGGGTACCCGGATTGCCAGCACCGGCTGCGAACCATCAGGGGCGTGGAACCACCGAATTTCATGGGACGGCACTCCATCCCAGGGGGTCTTGAAATCCGAATCCCCCAGATGGGCCAGGACTTTGTGGACCTTTCCCTGATCCCCGCCGCTGGCATGGGCCAGGTAGCGACCACGAAGGGCAGCACCCTCCTCGACAAGATGCTTGATGATTTCCCGCGCCTTCTCCTCCAGTTTGGTTTCCGGCTGGGGAGGGGATTCGAGGGGCTTGTCCGACAACGCGGCGACATGGGTTTTCCACTCCCCATCCCCGCCGAACCCCTGAAACAGGGTGGGCCTGATTTCATGGGGGGCGAGGGTGCGCACAAGGTGACGGGTCTCATCCAGGCTCTTTGTCGTCTCGCCTGGCGTGCACAGAAGAACCTCCAGGGAAACTTCCACCCCGACATCCTGACATGCCGTGATGAATTCACCCACCAGGGCGTTGGAGTTGTTCAGGTTGCTGTGGCGCTCGCGGAGGCGCTCGCAACCCGCCTCCAGGGAGATCGTCACCCGCTGAAGGCCGGCATCGGCCAGGACGGCAAGCCGCTGGCTTTTGAGGTGCTCGGCACAACTGCGAATGGCAAAGGGACGATGGATCTCGCGGCCCCAGTGGTCGGCGAAATTCGCCAGCCACTTGTCGTCCCACGGGAAAATTTCGTCAATGAAGTCAAAGGCCACCAACTTCAATTCATCACGAAGCCGTACAGCCTCCTCCACGAGAAGGGAGACGGGACGCATATGGTAATAGCTTGACTGCGAGGTGATGTGGCGAAGGTACACATCGGCATGGAAAAGCCCCCGAAAGGGAAACCCGTGGCTGGCCCGCAGGGGAAGAACTCCTCCGAGGATTTCGGCCAATTCCCCGCCACGGAGTCCCTCGCCCGCGATTCCCGGCCATTCACCTGGTGGGGATGTTGGCTTCCAGGGATCGGTGGCAAGGACCTTGCCCCCCTCCTTGCGCAGGACGCCGTTGACCCCCGATAGGGTTCCCTGCCGGGACATGCGATCCGCCAGGGTGGTGAGAACATCCTGCCAGCGCCCCGGGATGAGGGTGTCGAGGCTGCGATGGCCAAGGAACTTGCCCGGGTTGATCGAGGGGTATGCCCCCACGGCCACGATGGTAATCCCTGTGGCTACCTGGGAAAGGGCGTTGAGGAGGTCCAGCGCCAACATTCCCGCCGTGGCCTCCTCACAATGGATGATGAGCAGGGTGGGTTTTTCGTTACGGACCCGTTTTACGGCTTTCTTGATGTGGGTAGGGGTGCGGACAAGGGTGTCGGCAACGAGGTGTCCACGGTGGCGCAACAGGGCAATCCC
>JAFIGB010000069.1 GCA_020831705.1 Candidatus Sumerlaeia bacterium
GGGGGCGAGCACCACTAAACAAATAGTTCCCTCCTTCGCTGGAGACGGCGACCGCCGACGCAATACCTCCAGGATGATTACTCCTGCTCATCGCGCCCATTGTGTCATAGACCGCAGGTTCATCGGGTAATCTGGACCCACCCAGCCATGTCCATGTGCCCTTGTCTATATCATATTTCCAGAGGTCACTCATGAATATGTTGCCTTCTTCGGGATGAACTCCAGTGCCACCATAGAGCCAAAGTTCCCCCTCTTCTCCCGACCAGGCGTGAGCAAATCTTCTTCCCGCAGGAGAGGGACCCTCCGCATAGGGAACACCAAGTTCCCCCATCTGATCATCCCCAGTGGAAAGCCGATTGGAACCAGAAACCCACGTCCAGTGGCCCGATTCCAGATCGAAACGCCACAAATCAGCAAAGTATCCGGTACGAGTATTGACATCCCATTGGTCTGGATCGGTCATCTCACCGAAGCCGCCAAATAGCCATAGGCTCCCATCGGAGGTTTGCCATGTCGCACTTCCATAACGTGCGCCGGGTGTATTGCTGGCTGAGGGGACACCCCTTTCACCGTGAACGGCGGAGGACCAACCCGAAAGACTTCCCGATCCATTCACCCACCTCCATGTGTTTTCTTCAATGTCGTAAACCCAGAGATCATCCTGAAGCCCCCTGTTCCCACTATTACCTCCATAGAGCCACAATTTTCCGTCGCTGGCGTCTGGCCAGACTGCAGCTCTATCAGTTATGGCGGGAGTGTTGTCCGGATGCGGCACTCCCATGGTGCCATAAACGACATCTGGATTAAATCCGGGACCTCCTTTCATCCATGTCCACAGACCAGTATCAATCTCATACCTCCAGAGGTCATTGCCGGAAGACTCCCCGCCATACAACCATAGGGTATTCTGCGGCCCGGCCCACATATGTCCCCTGTTTCGACCTGATGGATGGTTGTCCAGGTGTGGCACGCCGAGCGAGCCGAAATTCCCCTCATTATTGAACCCCGAGGAGCCACTCATCCACGTCCATTCTTCCTCGTCAATATTGTAGCGCCAAAGGTCATTCAAATTGCCGATATGAAAGGCCGGAACGGTGGCACTCAAGCCGCCAAAAAACCAGAGATTCCCCTCTCCGTCTCCAACACCGGTGGCACTCTGGCGAGCAAATGGGAGACCCGAACCTGGAACCCCCTGAGTGGGCCACTGGTAAAAGGGATCCTGCATTTGTTCTCCATTTATCCATGCCCAACCAGGCCCGATGGGTACCTCTCCGGCTATCCAGTGATCGATTTCAAGCAGAGACACCTCCGGGATACCGACAGGGACTTCAACATTCTCGCCGCTATCCAGCCATGGTCCTTCAGGATCGAGCGCCCAGGAAGCACCATCCTGAAGAGCTTCCTCCGGCTCAATCAGGACGACAAGATTGCCAACGGCATCCGACTCGGGAAGGGTATGGACGCCTTCAAAAGTGATCGTCTGGTCTTTCAGGAGGGTCTTTGTTTCCGTGGCTGGCTCGGGACCCTGATATCCCGCCATTGGCTTCCAAGTTATGGATAATTCGCCTGCAGGAGCATAATCAATAGTGCTCGCGCCTGATCCGGTAATGGTTATTCCTTCTCCATCGAGAAGTGACCATGAGGCACCCAAAGGGATGGTGTTGATTTGTACAGTACCCCTATGTTGTATATATGTACCCCCAAAATCGATGGCGCCGTTTTCAGTGAGTGTTTGTGCGGAGGGCTGTTCAGGAGTGTCATGGAAGGGAATGTCATTCCACGTCAGTGAGATTGAACCGACCGGAATACCAGGCAGGACAGCCCCGCCAGTTCCCTCCTGTACAGACCCATCGCCGGCGGTCAGTGTCCAGGAACCATTCTGCGGATGAACGGAGATAATGACTTCTCCAACCTCCCCAACGTCGAGGGTTTCGACACCATGAGCCGTCCCCTCGCCCTTCGTCGCCACCGTTGCAAAAGCAACCAGCGACAAAACTCCAAACTGCCCCATAAAGGATCTCACCCGCATTGCAAGCATCATAACCATCCCCTCTTAATGTGGATCCATTTCCGCCTTGCCGCCCGGCATTTCAGACAGACCGCAGTCGGAAATACTTCTTTAATCAGGACATTTTTGGCCCCAACCGGAGTTTAGGCAAGAAAATTACAAGATGGGGGGGCAAGAAGTATGAGACCAGGAGTTCCGAAGTTTTGCAAATCGCCTGATTTCAGGCACCTGAACGGCAAATCACACCCGCCCTCCGTCCCCATTCGACCTCCCCGCCATCTGCCTGTAACCCCGCAAGGCAGCTGGCGAAAATGGTTGCTGAATGGTGGGGGAGTGCCCTTCCACCATGAAATCCGACACTCCCGACCAATCCACCACCGGCCACCTCCCCGGTTCTCAATTCGGTGTTGACGGTGGCTACACATTCCTCTCCTATGGTGGCGAGGCGGTGAATCAGTATGCCGCGGGGCCCGGGGAGGTTGGCGGGAGTGTCGGGCGAAAGGTAACCTCTGAACTCGATCTTCCACGGGATCCAGGTTTCCGCTTGGTTCTTGGTGGCGCTGACTTACTACCCACACAATGGAGGCAACTTCACCCGTTGAGTTTTCCACGCCTGACATGTGCTCTCGCTATTGTGCTTTTGTCCATGAATGTCTGGGCAAGCTTCACAACGGAGGGGCAACTGGGTCTCCTTGAGGCCAAGGAGTTGTTGGATAAACACGTCGTTTCCCTGACGTTCCGCATCCATCATGAGGATGTTCCTACATCCGAGACAGTGAAAGTGTTCGTCACTCCAGGAGAGGCGAATCGTACTAAATTTGGCGAAAAGTACCTGATCGTTGATCACGATTCAGGGCTGCAGGCATACCGAATAGTACCAGCAGTAATTCCCATACGCCCAGAAGGAGCGCGAACTTACGCGGTGCCCGCGCTGGACTTTAACCTTTTTGGGGATGACGAACAGAGGTCCTTTCTCCTCGGCTATCCGTTATATCAGTCTAGCCCCGGTGACTATCGTGTTGACTTTAGTGAGTTGCATCCAGTCAGGGACATATCCAGATTGATATATCAAGGGATTCATCTCTGGGCTGACCGCCCACCTGTTGAGATCTATCAGAAGATCACGGACCGCGCCCACGAATTACTGAGCGAAGGCGAGTATCTAAGGTTTGATGATGAAAGTTGGGTATATGGGCCGGTCCCGATTGACCTTCGCGGAATACGCTGTACCATGGTTGAAGGGCAGATCGTCTGTGTCTTCCACGTAATTCGCGGCAGGAGCGGGAATTTTTTCGGCTATATGTATTCAGATGGGCCTATTGAAAAGTGGGTAGATCTGGAGAAGGGAGTCGTCAATCATTCGCTGCTGAGGAGGAAGCTAGGTGTGTCGATGGTGGTTCGGCGAATTAGTAACAATTGCTATTTTGTGAACCATTTGCTTGAATAGCGGTGCCTTCCGGGAATATGACGCGAATGGGAATTCGATTCAGGTGATGACGACGGCAGGGACGCGCAAGTTGGCCTATGATGCCTGGAACCGCATGGTGCGGTTTGAGGACGAGTCGGGCCGTGTGACGCGCTATGAGTGCGACCCCTTCGGTCGGCGCACCCGCAAGATCATCGACGAGGGCGGCGCGGGGGAGAGGACGCCATGAAAGAAATCATCCCAAGGCCCATGAGGCATTCAAGGAAGTTCAACAAGAAGGATTTGGATCCTTGGTTGATACAGGTTCCGACCATTGCTCTCTATCTCTTTTGCTTTTCCATGCTTTCGAAGGCTGCCTTTGAAGCCATGCCATTACCCTTGGGTACAGTTAGCAAGCTCTCCGCACTTTTGTGCAGTCTCTCCGTTATCAGTGTTGTATTGGTGGCTCTTGTCGCTGCTCCTTGGAAGCCTGGAGGCAATTTTCTGCCCATCTTGCTGGCGGTCTGGATCGCCCTTCATTCGTGGGTTGTTTTTTGGTATAATGCACTCCTCTATGGAGGTGGAATCGCATTGCTTCACTAAAGACCGTCATGCCAATGGATTCATTCGCTTCCCGCCGGTCCCGCTTCCCCGGTCGTGAACTCAAGATCGAGTGCAGTTTTTTTTGATAGGCAATCCACTAATTCGGAGGACTCTCTGCTGATGATGGGGAACTATAAGATGGTACTGACAATCTGTTTCTGCATATTTTACGTCCTCTGCATATTTATCCTTCCAATGCTTTATTTTGTGTTCGCCTTTCTTGGGGCTATTGTTGTGCTGAGGATTGCAAAGGATCATCTCCACAGGAGACCAATTCGAATACTTTTCATCCCATTGGCTGTGTTAAAGTTTTTGTCTCTCATGCATCTGACATTCGTTCTCAATACACAGATATATCAATATTCCAGCCATTGGGAATTTGTTCGGAGGACGATGCCTATTTCAATCCTTTATTGGATGGAGGTAGACGCGGTCTACTCACACTCAAGATGGGCTTTCAATCAAATTAGAATGCAATCCAGGAACTGTTCCGATGACAGCGGTACTCTTTGGGATCCATTTCAAAGATCGGAAGCTCTGTACCATAATGGTGTCTACTATAGTCTGGGCCCAGATGGTGTGGATCATAAGCTGAATCTTTTGTATGATCCAATTAATGGGTCGTTCAGTCCGGGAGACATTCCCATCTGCCCGCCGTCCATTGAAGTTCCGCATTCGGAGACGGGAGAAGAGGGGGCATCCGATGAATCTATGCGGTAGACTCATTCTACAAAATGAGATCATCGTGACTTTGCCAGGCTGAATGCCATCGGCACCCTAATCCTTCAAATTCCCCAATTTGACCCGTGACCTGGCGGAAGTCCCTGTGTTTTACTGGGTTTGTTGATGTTCAAGCCAGTTCAGCGAGGGTATTTCAGGTGACTCGGAAGCAAG
>JAFIGB010000070.1 GCA_020831705.1 Candidatus Sumerlaeia bacterium
CTTGCTTCCGAGTCACCTGAAATACCCTCGCTGAACTGGCTTGAACATCAACAAACCCAGTAAAACACAGGGACTTCCGCCAGGTCACGGGTCAAATTGGGGAATTTGAAGGATTAGGGACCATTTCTGGTGACCAATATGACTTCATGGTATCGCCTTTTCCCTCCCCAAATTGGGGGGGGAAGGTGGTTGGAAATGATCAATGGGAGTGCTCATATTTTGAATCGGGCAAGGCAGTGCCGGATGCTCTGAGGGCCTAACAAGTCTTGACCCCATCGCCACCTGAATTGTCGATTGGCAAATAATGATGTGGGGAAGTAGTCATTCACCTCGGTTTTGACCGTAACGTCTTTGAATTCAATGTTGGAGATCCGACTGGTTGATAGTCCCAAGGGAAAAGGTTCAAAATTTTTTGGACGAATTTTGCCCCGTTGCCGTGGCAGGTAATGTGGGTTATCATGAGGGTCCCAGTCGGTCGGAAAACCTGCAGTTTAGAAAAAAGCATGGGCTCACCTATGAGCTTATTCAGGATTACCTTTCCCAGCTGGTTGTTGAAGATTATCATCGTGGACCGGAAGCTGATGACAAGGGGCGCCCATGCGAAATATGGAAATTTGGGCCCGACTATTGCGGCATTTCACTTTATGTTAAATTGGCGGATTGGCACCCAGCCCCCAAAAGGTTTTTTTGCGTCAGCCTGAAGGAAGCAATTCCACCCCTGAATTTACCATATCGAGAGTGATTGACATTTATGACTGAGACAACGCGCCCCATTCGTTCATTTTGCACTCAATGCATTGAGGAAACGGATTCGCAGGTCGTTCGTCGGCCCACCACGATTGAGTTTCGAGGTCGGGAGTATGCGACGAAGGAGGAATTCGTGCGTTGCCTGAAGTGTGGGTATGAATATGACCAACTGGGGCTCGAAGATCCACTTACGCAGGTTTACGAACAATACCGACGGGAGCATGATTACCCGAGTTCCGAGGATATTCAGAGGCTTCGTCACCGCATGCACCTGACGGAAAAGGAATTCGGTCGCCTCCTCAATGTTTGCCAAAAGACAGTTCGCCTCTATGAGAGAGGTGCTCTTCCCAAGGAAGAGCATGCTGGACTGATTAAAGACCTTATCGAACGGCAGACCACGGTGGACTCAAGTTTATTTGACTCCATGAAATCGGGGCAAATGAATGCCCTGTTTTCAATCGACCTGGCCCAACCCCAGGTTAATGACTGGCCAAATGCGAGTCCGTTGAACTTTACATTCAGGCCCACCCCGCCCCTCCAACCTGATGACAGAAATTGCCATTTGGCGGCATAAATGATGAACCCTCGTGTTGCATTGAAGGACTTCCGTATTACAGACATTGAACTTCGGTGGGTCCATGCCGGGAAGGAAACCGGGCAATCTGCGCCCGTCGCTACAATTTCGCAGGGCCCGCCACCAGCGGATGGCCGCCAGTGGTTTACGCAATTGGGTGTGCAGCTTGATCCCAGTGAAGGGAAGTCAGGATATCACCTTAGAATTTCCGTCGCAGCTGTTCTTGAGATCGATAGTGGGAACGAGGAACCGAGTCCTGACAAACTGGCTTATTTGGCCGCGCTCAATGGGGCCACAATAATGTATGGAATCGTAAGGGCGGAGGTTGCCAGCCTGACGAGTAACTTTCCCGGTGGGCGTCATGTTCTCCAAACGATTTACATGGACGAGGTCATCCGTGATCAATCAACCGGTGACCCGGAAAAACCCTCGCCTCCCAATCAATGATTTCTCCCATTTTAACTGTGTGAATTGGCTCGCTGAAACGGAGGGTATTGGCTTCAGCAAGGTCGTCCCCTCCGTTTTCAGTGATATTTTTCTCTTCACGGCAAGGTCATCCCCATCGCCCTTGAATTGACACCCTGATGGGATTCTCCTAGCCTTACCCGGTGACAGATGGACCATGCTGTCGCAACGAGATCGAATCACCCAGGAGCTCTTCCGTGCTCGACATTACTGAAATGCTGAAAATGACCGTGGATTTCGGGGCATCCGACCTCCACATTGTCGTCGGCAGGCCGCCAACAATCCGTGTTGATGGCAAGATCGTCAACTTGGAGCACCCCCCCCTGACACCGGCCGATACCAGACGGCTCATTTATGGAATCCTCACGGATATCCAAAAACAGAAATTCGAGGAGCACAAGGATCTGGATTTCTCCCTGAGCATCTCCTCGGTGGCCCGCTTCCGTGTGAATGCGCACTTCCAGCGTGGGTCGGTGGCCGCGGCCTTCCGCCTCATCATGAACCAGATCAAAAACTACGAGGATCTTGGCCTTCCCCGCCAGGTTTGTGACTACTTTACTTCGCGCAGCAACGGCTTCGTCCTCGTAACGGGCCCCACCGGATCAGGCAAATCGACCACCCTTGCCGCCATGATCGATAAAATCAATGGCGAGCATCCCAAGCACATCATCACTGCCGAGGATCCCATTGAATACATTCACCAGCACAAGATGTGTCTGGTCGAACAGCGGGAGATCAACGAGGACACCCCGAGCTTCGCCGACGCCCTGAAATACGCCATGCGTCAGGATCCCGACGTCATTCTTGTCGGGGAAATGCGCGATCTGGAAACCATCCAGATGGCCATTACCAGTGCGGAAACCGGCCACCTGGTCTTTTCGACCCTCCACACCGTGGACGTTCAACAGACCATGGACCGCATGATCGACGTCTTCCCGCCCCACCAACAGGAGCAAATCCGCATGATGCTCGCGGGGGTTCTTGAAGGTGTCATGTGCCAAAGGCTTCTCCCCAAGATCAGGGGAGGGCGTGTGGCAGCCGTGGAAATCATGGTCGGAACCGATGCCATTCGGAACATGATCCGCGACAATAAGACCCACCAGATTCCCGCCTTCATGGATGCAGGCGCCAAATATGGCATGCAAACCATGGACAAGGCGCTCTATGAGCTCTACCGCCGCAATCAGATCAGCCGTGACGTGGCCCTTCTCAACTCAAGGAAGACCGAGGAAATGAAGCGGCAGATGATGCAGGGCGGGCCGATGGGCGCCAATGTCCCCCCGAGCGGACTCGGACCACCAACACGGCCGACGCGGAGCAACGTCCGCATCTGACCTCCTCAACGCATTGCGATTTGCAAGCACTGCCCTCCTCGCCGCCCATTGCAAAATGCAATGGGCGGCGAGGTTTCTTTTAGTTATTCTGTTTGACAGCTTTGAGCGCCCCTGACCACCATGACACCAACTTGGAAGGACGAGGTAACGTCAACCATCCAAAATTGACTGGGATTTTTTTCTGATGGCCACAACGACTTCCACAAGATCATCGCTCATCGATCGCCTTCAAACCGAAGGTCTCATTGATCAGGAGCAAAAAGACCGTATTCTGGAGGAGTACGATCGCTCAAAGCGGTCAGTGATACGTATTTTGCAGGACACCGGGGTACTCAGTGAGGATCTCCGCATTGATTTCCTCCACCGCCAGTACAAGACGCCCGTTGTCAAATTGGACAATGTCACTCCCCGATCCGATGTCGTCGGTTTCATGACCCGCGACATGTGCCGCCTCCATCACGTGGTCCCCATCCGGAGGGACGGTTCCTCGGTGCTTATCGCCATGGAGGATCCCACCGACATGGCCCTGCTGGCGGATCTGGAGAAGGTTTTCGACGCCAACATCAAGCCGGTCCTCGCCACCAGCGATGAAATCAGCGACACCATCGAGCGCCTCCCTGAAGTGGAGACGGCCATCACCGCTCCCCCCAAGGTGGAGTCCACCGGGCACAAGCTGCTTTCCACATTTTCCCTGGTATTGCTTGCCTTCACCCCCATGATTCTCTCGTTTTACTTCATTAATATTAATGCTTATGGGCGGGAATGGTATGCGAGCCTCGGATTCTCCCAGTTCGAGACGGGTCTCGTTTTCCTGATCTCCTGGGGATCATGGGCAGCCATTGCCTATTTCATCAACGATCTCATCTTTGGTGTTTCCAACGAATGAGTTCGATTCCTTTGACCCCGTGAAGCCGGGGTGCCATGGTGGTGGGAGGGTGAGCGAGCGCAAGCGCCCCTCCCACATTTCTCCAAGGTAAATGCCCCATCGGCAATGCAACCATGGCCAACGGTTTCTCTTTTTTAACAGATCGCATCAGCATCCTTCCCCTTCTGGGAGTGCTTGGTGCGATCTTTTTTTTGGCCGGGTGCGGCTTGAAAAGTTCCTCCATCACGGGGGAATCGGGGGCGGCTGACAGGGGGAAGATCACCATTCGATATCAATACACCGAGCAGGATGCCGCCACCCCCCCTGCCGCTTTCCATGTGTGGAGGGCAACACAGGCCACCGGTCCCTTCGAGCGCATCACCAGCCAACCAATCGAGGCCCTGCCAAGGCCCATTCCGCAGCAAAGCCAGGTTCTCTGGGTTGACCGCACCGTCCCCATCGACGGCGAGGCGTGGTATTATCTGGAGGTCGTGGATCAAAACGGAAGGACACGGAAGGCAACCGCGGTTTCCCGGGCGGTCGCCCTCCTTCCGGCAGATGCCACCCCGTAAACCCGGGGAATGACAGGCCCCTCGTGGCCGCAATATGGCATGAATTTATCAAGGGAATTTCCCGCGGAGAACCCGCCAAGGAAGAACGATGCCCAAGTTTCACCATCTATTGATCCTCTTCATGGCATTTGCCATGGTTGGAAGCCTCCCCCTTGAGGCATTTTCCCAGTCCAACCAGCGCCGGGTGAATCGTCTCCGTGAGCATGAGGAAAAAATCCGGGAGATCATTGAGGCGCGCCGTCAGGAGCGGGCCCAGCAGGATGAGCAGCGTGCCGAGCGCGAGCGTGATCGCCCCCGGCAGGAGGAAGAGGAGGAGGGGCCTTCCCGCGCGGCAAGCAGCGTCGTTCTGGGTTTGAAATTTCTCAGCGAGGGCGGTCTCAGTGACTACAATCTCATCGTCTCCGAAGGGGAAACCTTCATCACTGAAGTGATGATGTTTAACATGGACCAAAACGAGGTCGACCGTGTTCGCCTCTCCATCGATTACGACAGGCGATTTGTGGAACCAGTCCGGGTTTTCGACACCACCATCCGCCCGAAAGTCGATGGCACTCCACGCTTTGCCATCGATGATCGCCGGGCCATCATCGCCTACGATGCGAACCTGGAGACCCCGCTTCGTGAAC
>JAFIGB010000089.1 GCA_020831705.1 Candidatus Sumerlaeia bacterium
GAAGGCTCTCTCACCGATCAATCAGGTCGACGCCCTGGAGGTAGCCACCCGGGAAGTGTCTATACACGGACTCCACCAGGACATGGATGGGTTTCGCATTCTTTTCCTCACCGACTTTCACGTCCACCCCACCCTTTCCGAGGAGTATTTCGGAAAGATCGTCGAGGAATCGCTTTCCCTCCGGCCCGATCTCCTGCTCGTTGGCGGTGATTTTGTTTCCCGCCGCTGGCACCTGCCCCTTGCCTGCCGCCTCCTCCGGCCCCTTTGGCTGCACTCCGCCGTCTATTACGTCCGCGGAAATCACGACTTCTGGACCCGACCCTCCTACATGGTCCGCGAACTCCAGCGCCATGGCGCGCAGCTTCTCTCCAATGATCACACCAAAATCACACGCGGCGAAGGGGCGTTTACCCTCGTTGGCATTGAGGACCCGTATATACAGCTGACCCCCCGGGAGAAAAGGCGCCTCCTGGATTCCATGCCGGAAGCCCTCCCCCGCATCGGCCTTGTCCATACCCCGGAGGCGTATCCGTTCACACGTCAACTGGGCTGCGAATTCACATTGGCCGGACACACCCACGGCGGGCAGATACGCCTCCCCTTTTTCGGGACAACCGTCGCCTCCGTCAGCCAGCGCGAGGAATTTTTACATGGTATTGGCAAAATGAGCGAGATGACTACCTGGACAAGCAACGGCCTTGGGGCCTTCTACCCCCTTCGCGTCAACTGCCCCCCGCAGATCGTCGAGGTGGTGCTGCGTTCCGTATAGACACTACATGTCCTCAAGGAGCAACCGACCAAAACGCCTGCCGAGTTCCTCGCTCAGGATCAGCGCCCCAAGCCCGTTGAGGTGGGTGCTGTCAAAGAAATGATCGGTGGTGATCCTGCCCGAGGTTTCCATGTCTATAAGGTCGAGAAGGTAATTATTCCGTGCATCAGCCAGGATTCGGGCCATCTCCCGGCGGGCCTCATGGGTGTATTCCTCGGGCATGAACTGCTCAAGCTCGGGGCGCTGGGGGGACAACACCCAGTAGACGGGAATGCCCCGCTTGTTTGCCCAATCACGAAGCGCGATCGGCAGTTCCAGGTCTGGCTGGAAGGGCTTGGGAGGATCCTCTCCGAAGTTGATAATCGCACGGGCATTGATTTCCGCCAGCTCCTCGGGAATTTCCTGGAACGGCGGGGGGTGAATCGTTCGGTTCCAACCAAAAAGCGTCGGCCTGTTGTCCAGATCAATAATGCCACGGAGGCGATTGTCCCGGTTTTCGTCCCAAAATTCGATCTGGCTGCGAAGGCTGAAGAGGGCGCTGTTGCGCATCAACCAATCCTCGTGCCGGAGCTTGCCCATGCGGTCGCGAACACCCATCTCCCCGTAACGGAAACTCCATGGCTCCAAAACAATGACCAACTTGTCGTATGGCCAGCGATTATGGGCCCAATTCGCGACGAACTTGTGGTCGGGAAATCGCGCACCGTACATCCCAAGGTTGTAGGCCACATATTCCCCACCCGCAACTTCTTCCATTTCCCGGGTCATCGTCTCGGGATCTATATTGGTGGCCGCAATGGAGGAACCGACGATCAGGACCCGCGTACCCGGCAACCGTTCCGGGACAAAATCCTCTACGAAGGTGCGCACCTTTCCGTCGATGCTCTCGTTTCTATACAGAACCGGCTCTTCGATGATGGTCAGGTTCATCGCCATCCGCAGGCCGAATTCAGCGAGAAACAACACCACCAGCACGATGCCCCACCGCAGCAGCGGCGCCGCAACCTCCGGCATGACATCCCAGTCGCGCTCAGAATTGGAAGTAGATGAATGGGACACCGGGGACATCGCTCCAGTAAATAATTGCCACCAACATCGCCCCCATCACCAAACCACCATAAACCGGCCGCATGGCAAGGGGGAACTCATGCACGCCCGTGCGGTCCTGCATCTTGTCAATAAAGTAGGTGATCCCCGCCACCACGGCGAGCCAAAGAAGCGCCTCGGTGTCGGACGGGAACCAGAACTGCCAGCGCGTCACCAGCGCGCCGAAGTACTCGATCATTCGTGCAAGATCGCGGGACAAAAAGATGAGCAGGCTCAACACCCACAAATGGAACGTAAACATGGTCTTTCCCGCATGACGGAGCCACGTCTCGGTGGGCGGAATAACCCCTCGACGTTTCTTCTCGATCATCATCGCACGCTCCACGCAGATCAGCACCCCGTGGAAGAAACCCCAGATGATGAAATTCCAACCCGCACCATGCCACAACCCGCTAAGCACCATGGTGATCATCAGATTTGTATAGATCAGTGGCGTGGCAACACGGCTCCCGCCGAGGGGAACATAAACGTAATCGAAGAACCATCGACTGAGGGAAATATGCCAGCGTCGCCAGGTTTCGGTCATCGACTTCGAGAAGAAAGGCTGCTCAAAGTTTCGCATCAGATCAACGCCGAACAGGCGCGCCGATCCCCGGGCGATGTCGCTGTATCCGCTGAAGTCGGCATACAACTGGAAGGTGAATAAATAGGCAGACAACATGAGCCGCGACGAGGTGTAGGCCCCCGGCGATTCCACCGTTTCCATGACGTAGGGGGCGATGGGGTCGGCAATGACCAGCTTCTTGAAAAAACCAAGGAGGAGCAAC
>JAFIGB010000093.1 GCA_020831705.1 Candidatus Sumerlaeia bacterium
CTTCGGGCAGATCCGGAAATCACCTCCACACCGGTCCTGATGATGACGGCCCTGACAAGAAACAGCCAGCTCTCCAACGAGGAGGCCGCCGAATCAACGGGGGCCAACCTTTTCCTCCACAAGCCGTTCGAACTCGACGACCTTCTGGAGGCCATCGAGAAGCTCACCGGCGTGAAGGTCTGAATCACAAAATAAAATTGGGGTGGAAGCCCAGCGCAAGCCTCCACCCCACATGACGTAACCCGACTGCTGGTCAGGCGGTCATAAGATGTTCAAGTTGCTGGCGAACCGTCGGGCGGTTCAGCTTGGAGATCGCCCGCATTTCCACCCGGCGCACGCCCTCCTGGCTCAGGCCAACACGCTTGCTGACCTTGCGAAGGCTCATGGACTTGCCATTGCTCATCCCGAAACGAAGATCCACCACCGAGCGTTCCCGTTCACTCAGAACATCGAGACTTTCATGGACCAGACGCTTGCGGTCATCTTCAGCAAGACGGGCACCAGGGAGAGGAAGCTCACAGGTAACCTTGTCCAGAAGCTGGTAACCCTCGCGACCGGCGTCACCATCAAGGGAAACAACGGACTCGCGGAGGGGAAGGAGCGTCCTGACCTTCTCCACGTCCTCGCCAAGCAATCCGGCGATTTCCTCGACGGAGGGATCACGCCCTTCCATGTTGTTGAAGGAGCGAATCACCTCGCTGATTTTACCCATCAGGCGCCCCTTGCGGGCGGGAAGACGAATGAAGGAACTCGTGTTGCGAATGGAAGCCTGAATTTCCTGACGAATCCAAAACGCCGCGTAGGTCGAGAAGCGGAAGCCCCGCCTCCAGTCGAAACGATCAATCACCTGAAGAAGGCCGATATTGCCTTCCTGAATCAGGTCGGCCGTGGTAACGCCCATGCCCCGGAATTGCATCGCAATCTTGATCACGAGGCGAAGGTTGCAACGCGCCAATTCCTCGCGAGCTGATGTGTCGCCACCCTCAAGACGCTGAAAAAGCTCAACCTCTTCTTCACGGTTCAACAGGCGATGGGATCCAACCTGCTTGAGGTAATCCTGGAGGCCATCATCTTCGAAGCGATCTTCAATATACATGGGGCGTTTCCTTCCTCTGGGTCGATCCTACACCCATAGGAAGGGCAAAGGGTGTTCCTCACCCCGCCATACCACTAGAATAGACCGTAAGCCTAATTTTATCAATGATTTGAATCAGATCGGGAACATCAGCCATCACCACCTTGTGCAGAAAACCTCACAGTCCAATGATGGCTTTCCCGCACGTGTGCAGAATTCCGCACACTCCCCCCTCACCCACGCCGAATCAACAACCGGTGAATGCCCCCATCCTGCTCCGTGTTGGAAAGCACCACGTGACCGTCCTCAAGGGACGAGCGCACCACATTGTCAAGGGACTCCCCCTGGCGCACATGGACCTCAAGGACCTGGCCGACTTCCAGATCCTCCAGCTCCAACTTCGTTTTCACGAAGGTCATCGGGCAGACGTCCAAGGTAATGTCCAACCGGGCAGCAATGGGATCCTCAATCATTCGGCTTTCTCCCTGAACCCGCAGGCTGCTTCTTCCAAATATCATACTTTCGATTTAGCATTACACCCAGACAGGAAACCGTATCGGTGTACTCCGGCACCGTGGCCAATTCATCCCGATGCGGCAACATCCATGGACGATGGAAATGTTGGGTTGCCAGCCTGAAGGCATCCAGAAACCGGACCCACTCATACCCCCTGCGATGCAATTCCTGGTGAAGAAAGAGGCCATTCAAGAGGTTGTAAATGCCCCAGACCAACGCCAGAAGGGCGAAAATAACGAGATACTCCCGACCAAAAGCCACGAACACCCCAATGCAGAGAACCAATGCCACTGCATACCAGACAAGCAGGAACAGGGGACTTGAAAACTGCAAACATCTTGGTGCCTTCATCCGTTCAGCCTTTTCCGGTCATCGAAACAGCCAACAATCCACCCTCAATACTCCCCCGCGGCCGCGCAACCACCAATGAAGCAGAGACCTCCTGCCTGAATTGAATTCCTCCAGACATAAAAAACCAACCCCGTCCCTCCACAATGGAAGAACGGGGCCGGGTCCCTGTGTTTTATACGAAGAGGCGTGGATCAGACCTTGCCGAAAATTGACTTCCCAGAGCTCAGGAGGTCGTCGCAGGCAACGCCCATGCGCTCGCACATGCTCTTTTCGGCCTTCTTGAGGTAGGAGCGGGGATCGTAGGCCTTCTTGTTGCCGATTTCACCGTCGATCTTCAGCACGCCGTCGTAGTTCTTCATGACGTGATCCACGATGGGGCGGGTGAAGGTGTACTGGGTGTCGGTGTCGATGTTCATCTTCACCACACCGTAGTCGAGGGTCTGGCGAAGCTCCTCGGTGGGGGTTCCGGATCCACCGTGGAAGACGAGGTCCATTTCGGCCTTCTTGCCGTGCTTGGCGATGACGGCTTCCTGGCCCTTCTTGAGAATGTCTGGACGCAGCTTCACAGCACCGGGCTTGTAGTGGCCATGGACGTTGCCGAAGGTGGCTGCGAAGAGGAAACGGCCGATTCCGTTGAGGGTCTCGTAGACGGCCAGCATGTCCTCGGGGGTTGTATAGAGCTTCTCGTTGGCTTCAAGACCGTGATCGACACCGTCCTCTTCACCGCCGACAACGCCGGCCTCGACTTCGAGGATGATTTCCAACTCGGCGCATTCCTGAAGGAGGGATTTGCTGAGGGCGAGGTTTTCGTTGAGGGGCAATTCGGAGGCATCAAGCATGTGGCTCTGGAACAGGTTGTTCAGGCCCTTGGCGCGACGGGCGCGGGTGGCTTCAAGGAGGGGACGGATCCAGCTGTCGACCTTGCCCGGTTGGCAGTGGTCGGTGTGGAGACCGATGAGGACATCATATTTTTCTGCGGCGTAGTGACAATATTCGGCCAGGGCGATGGTGCCAAAGGCGGCATCGTTGACGGCCAGCCCGGAGGCAAACTGCCCACCACCGGAGGAAACCTGGATAATACCGTCGGACTTCTTTTCAGCGAAGGCCTGAAGAGCGGCATTGATCGTGACAATTGATGTCACATTAACGGCGGGATAGGCGTAGGAACCCTGCTGGGCGGCGTCCAACATGGCGGCATATTGTTTCGGTGTGGCTACGGGCATGGATGAAATCTCTCTGTTGGGGACTTGGAAGCGTCATGGGACCCTTCCTGCTCCCCAAGGTTTGTCGTGGAACCACGGTGGGAGCAAACCCAAAGCGAGTCCAGTCCCTCACTCCACCCCCATTTTCGATAAAGCGGATAAGAAATGTTTATTTCCAGGAGGCGCATGGTCGCCACGACTGGTGACGATGTTTTCCCTTGAGACTCGGCAATTCATCCCTTTGATTCAGGACATCATCACATTTCCACCAAACAATCATTTCCCCGCTTCCCGAAAAGCATTTTATAGCAAAATGACAAAATCCCGAACCTTTGGAAAGATTGTGCTTAGACCAAAGTGCCCCCGGATGAAGGGACTCCTGAAACGAATGGAACTCCAACCAAGTCAACCTGGGGGTTGACATGGAGCTCAAGCTGAGTAAAATTCCGGAAGTCCACGATGAATGGGAGCAATCCCATCGCGTCAGGGCACTTACCATCAATGGCAAATCTCCTTTCATGGATGTCTTTGCAAACTGGAAGTCAGCAGAACCAGCAGACTACAAGAAAATCATGAAAGTCATGGAGCGGGTTGCCAGGCTTGATCGGGTCAGGGATGAGAAACACGTCAAGGCGGATGACAACAAAAGTGGAATTTATGAAATGCGCGCCCACACAAGGCGGGCGCGTGTGCTCTTTTTCTACGATGACGACACCTGTAAAACTGCCATTTGTGTTCACACATACTGGAAGGGTGCCGGCAACCAGGAAACCGCATTTGAGCAAGCCGTGGCACTGATGAAACTTTGGCAGGCAAGCAAAGAAACCGGTAACCCCAAATTGTAATGAGGCACCAAGATGAGCAACAAAGATAGACGTAACTATAGTGGTGAATTGCCTGATGTCCTTCGTGATTTACTGGATGGCACACGGTCTGTTGAAGAGGCCGAGGCGGAACTTGTTGCCAATCCCCTGGAGCTCCACTGGGATCCCGATTTCATGACGGAACGTCTCAAGGCTGACATTGTCGAGGAAGTCCTCGTCGCCATGGAAGAAATCGGTATCAACAAGAACCAGCTTGCCGAGCGCCTTGGGAAAAGTCGCCAGTGGGTAAGTCGTGTACTCAATGAGGGGGACAACTTTACGGTGGCAACGGTGGCGAAGTTGGCTTGTGCCGTTCGCCGTCAGGCTTCCATTCATCTGGACCGACCCGGTTCCATTATCTGGCTTCAAAATCAGCCGAATGACACCCCTCACAAGAAGGGTGATGCTGTCCGAGATGATCGATGGGCCGGGGTTCATCAATCAGGAGACACCAGGCGGGAACCTGTATGTCTGGACCGACTTGAGGATGAGGCATTCGCATCATGATACCCATTATCCAACTGGAGGAGTTTTTCCTGACCAGACTGGAAATCACCCTCCCCGAACCGGACGGAAAGGTCAATCGCCCCCAGGGAATACGTATAGAAGACAATATTGCGATGCACACGGAGAATCCGCTGCTCTTCAAGGTAGAACTTGGCGTCAGGTACCATCCCGATTATCAGGAAGGCTTGCCCGATGGTCCATGCATTGAGGCCAAGATTGTCGGTGTTTTTTCATGTCCGGAGGAGATGGAGGAGGCGAAGCGCTTTCCAATGGTCCGATATAATGGGAGCCTGATCCTTTATGGCCTTCTCAGAGGCCAGGTTGCCACCGTGACAGGAAGCTTTCCCACGGGAAAATTGACACTTCCCTCGTTTAATATGATGGAAGTTTTGAAAATGAATGATGACCGCAGCAAAGAAAAATCCAAGGGCCCGGCCATTCCCAAAAAGCGCCTGCCGAAAAGCGGGCCCTCCAAACCAGTGAAATCACGCGGGAAATCCAAGTAATCATCCATAACCGATTCGTCCAAGACACTGGAAACTGGATATACATCCCATCAGAAAGAGAATCCATATATGCCTGAGTATGACTTCATTGCCATCGATTTTGAAACCGCCAATGAAAAGCGGGAAAGCGTGTGTGCTGTGGGCATTGCCGCTGTTGTTGGCAGCCACGTCGAAAGGTATAGCGCACTCATTCGCCCGCCCGAGTTCCGGTTCAGCCACTGGAACATGAGGGTCCACGGCATCACGCCGGAGATGGTTCGGAATGCTCCCACCTTCGGAGAGCTCTATCCATCCATCAGGCATTTCCTGGATCATCCCCGCAAATGGGCACACAACGCGCCCTTCGATGCGAGCGTCCTCAGGTCTATTGCTGCCATTGAAAGAATTCAGGTGAATGCGGAGATGCAGTGCACCTGCAGGCTCGCAAAAAACCTCCTGCCAGCACTTCCCAACCACAAGCTTCCCACTGTTTGCCGGGAACTGGCAATACCCCTTACCAACCACCACGATGCTGCCAGTGATGCCGAGGCATGCGCACGAATTGTTTTGCAACTTTGGTCCCCCCAATTACGGGCCGGAGGGAACCCTACTTCCGCGGCCAGAACTGATCCCATGCCTGCCAGGCCGAATCGGCCCGGGAGATGACGGTGCGGGGGTCGGGGATGATCAGACCGGGGCGGTGCTCGAAGGGGACGGTCTGGTCGGGGTCGCGGAATTCCCCCTTGAACTCCACGGGATCCTCCACCTTGTAGGGGAAAGGCCTCATTTCGGGATTGCGGAGGGCCTGGAAGGTTTTTTCCTCAATGAGGGCGCAGGCGTCGACGGGAGCAAGGTGGCGCGCGGAAAAGCGACCGAGGCCCTTCTTGACGGGAGCCTGCACGATGGACGGCCCAACAAGGTCCGCCACTTCCTTGCAGGTGGCCGTGTCTCCGCTGACGAATACACACGGCACCCCAAAGGAACCGGCAATGGCGGCAATGATTCCGCTCTCGCCCACCTTCACGCCATTGAACGAGGCGTTGACCCACTGCTCGCTCGACATGGTGTGGCAAAGGACACCATCCGGTGTGCCTGCCATGGCGTGGGCACCGGGGAGGAGCATCGCATCGGCGCCATCCCGAAGCACCTCGACGTAGCAACCCCATCGATATCCACAGAGGTACTCCGCGCCTGACTCAAGCTTGTCCTTGATCCAGGAATTGCAGGAAAAGTCGCCACCGGCTCCATGGCCATCCACGACGATGATTTCCGTAGCCCCCGCCTTCTTTGCGCCGCGAACGACAGCATTAATTTCCTCAGTGTATAGACGGCGGCCCTCTTCGAAAGCCTGCCCGGTGTGCATCACCTGATCCCACTTGCAAATACCTGCAATGCCCTCCATGTCACACCAGACCTGTACACGCATTGATGACACACGCTCCTGAATGATTTGGTTATTTCGGGTCCGGCATTATTCGTCTTTGGATTCTTCGGTGGAATCAGCCTCCGCAGTGTCACGGGCAGCCTGTTCCTCGGCTTCCCGGGCAAGGCGCTCCTGCTGGCGGCGTACGGCCTCCTCCTGGCGCTCGATGGCGCGCTGGACGGCTTCCGGGTCGGCGGTTGTGGCCTGCTGCTGGCGATCCTCCGAAGGGGTCGTGGCTTCCGCGTTCCCATTGGAATCCTGTTCGTCTTCCTCTTCGAGGCCTTCGAGTTCCTGGGAAAGTGAATCCGCGGCATCTCGGGGGATGCCTCCCTCGGCTCCCGTGGTGGGCACCAGTCGCTCCCGGTCGAGGGAACCGGTGGCCTCGTGTTGCAGTTCCTGCTCCAGCCTGGAGAACTCCTCCATTTGAGCCTCAAGCTCCATCTGCTCGAAATGCTCCTTCAATTCCACAAAGCGGGTTTGCACATCCCGGAAAGGGGCGGAATCGTCGGGGCGGGGCGGCACAACGGCGGGAGCTTCGGGACGAAGTGTTGGCTGGTAAAGACGGTCGTCCTTGTAAAGGTCAATGGTGGTAAAGCCCAGGGCGAAGTCGAAGGCCTCGGTGGGATAAAGCCCCAGGTCGAGTGCTACAACCGGGAGGGCAATCTCAAGGCCCAAGCTGAAGGGGCGCTTGCGACCATCGTCCCAGGAAGCAAAGTAGCGGACCAAAGTGCGCTCCTGAATATCGGACCACTCGCTGTCGCCCATCATGAAGATATTGCCAAGGAGCGGCACCATCTCGGTATTGGAACCGTAGAAAAGCGAAACGCCCCCCTCGGTGCGAACCTCGTCAACCTTGCCGATCGACCGCCGATCCATTCCCCAGTAATCACCGTCGAAATGAACGTATCCAATCTGAGCCAGCGTGGTCGCACGGAGCTTGAACCCCAAGGAACGACCACTGTTGGGAACACCGGCGCGAATGCGGAAAATATCTGCAAAGTCGTTAATTCTGTCTTGAACGTAGGTGCCCACGCCGTCGACGACACCTGCCTGTGCAGGGGTCGCCGTGGCGGACATCGCGCCAACGAGTAGTGCCGGCAAAAGGCAACGGGAAAGCTTCATAACCTAACCACCATGGGGGAATGAATCTCGGGAATCCGGACTGTGGGAACGCCCCGATACAACACAGCCCAATCCAAAATCGAGCCAGCAGCAGGGTGGCAGGAGCATCCCGGGCGCGCAAGCATCATCCACCGTCGCATTGCCGACAAATGGCGCTGGCCCACCGTCCGCCAAACCGTGAACCTCCCACCAGAGAATCCGGCAAAAGGAGCAACCCGACCATGACCAAACCCATTCTTGCCCTGACAACTGGTGATCCGGCAGGTGTCGGACCGGAACTTTCCATCCGGGCGGCCATGCGCGATGACATCCGGGAAACCTGCCGACTCGTCCTCCTCGGGGATCGGAAGGTGCTCCAGGCCGCTGCAAATCTCGTCGGGTATCAGGGGCAATTTACGGAGTTTGAACCGGAGACACCCCCCCAGGGCCTTGAAATCATTGATCCATGCCATCTCGCACGGTTTCCCGAACCCGGTGTGGCCACGGCTGCCGGGGGGCGCGCCGCCTTTGCTGCCATCGAGGCCGCCATTGATGGGGCCAGGGCCGGAACTTTCCAGGGAGTCGTCACCGCCCCCATTAACAAGCTGGCCCTCAAAATGGCTGGGATCGAGTTTCCCGGGCATACGGAGGTCTTCGGCGAGCGCACCAACTCCCCCGCCTTTGCCATGATGATGTACAGCGAGAAATTGGCGGTCGGCCTGGTGACCTGCCACCAGTCCCTGGCCTCCGTCCCCGGCTCCCTCCGCCGCGAACGGATCGTCGAGGTGGGACGGCTCCTCGCTGATTCCGTGGGTAAAATTCGGGGGAAAAAGAAGGTGCGCCTCGCTGTCCTTGGCCTCAATCCCCACGCAGGCGAGGGGGGGCTTTTCGGAAACGAGGAGGGAAAAACCATCGTCCCGGCCATTGCGGATCTTGTCTCAGCGGGAGTCAATGCCGTCGGCCCGATCCCTCCGGACACGGCATTTACGGGCAATAAGCTCAAGGAATTTGACGCCTTCCTGTGCATGTACCACGATCAGGGCCTGATTCCCTTCAAAATGCTCGCCTTTGACGAGGGGGTCAACGTGACCATGGGCCTCCCATTCCCGCGAACAAGCGTCGACCACGGAACGGCCTACGACATTGCCTGGAAGGGAATCGCCTCGGAAAGTTCCCTCCTGAAAGCCATTGCCCTCGGCGCACGCCTCGCTGCTGACAAGACATAAAAATTCCCCCGGGCCAAATGAACCCGGGGGAATTTTATGTCAGAGGTTGAGGTGAGCGGGGAAGGCTTAGAACAGAAGCCAGTCGTTCACGTTGGTGGAAGGAGTGGTGGTACCGGACTGGGCGTCGTAGTATTCAGCGCCACGGTCGGGATCGGAGAGGGTCTTGGCAGCAGCTTGGGCAGCACCGACACGACCGGTGACGGCGTCCACCTTGAAGACGTAGTCGGTACCTTGGACTACATCAAAGTTACCGACGCTGTTATTGCCGTCGATGGTCAGACCATCATCCGGGCCACCAGCCTGGATGTTCCAGCCGTCGCCCCCATCAGTGGGATCATCGGCCGCAACGCCGGCACGGCGAAGGACAGCCTTGATTTCAGCACCAGCGACTGCGTTGTCGAAGGCATTGTTGAATTCAAGGTAGGAGAAGATCAGATCGCCTGCAACGGTGTCGGGAGGAGTACCGTTGTCAAGAATCTCGAGGTCTGGCGCATTGTTGCTCCAGTCGGGTGAACCAAATGCATTCATGAAGTTACCGACGGGCTGAACGTAGCTGAAGTCGTTGAGGAAGGAGCGCTGACCAGCGGCTTCTTCACCAAGTACAACAACGAAGTCCGTGGCGGGCTGAAAACCGTCTGTATAGTTGTTCCGGTCGAAAATCACGATGACTTCCTGATTATCGACGGTGGTTGTGAAGGGGTAGCCAGCACCAGTGTTGGGGAAGGCACGTCCAACGCCCTGAAAGACGCGAGCGGCATATTGACCGGCAGTGGGAATGGTGAAGCTGCGAGCGAAATAGGAGCCGTTATCAACCAGTTCGGTATTGGCGTTCAGACCACCGAATCCTGCAAGTACGGGGAAGTTGAAATTGCCGGGAGCCTCGGTGTCCTCTTCTTATACGAAGATGTTGGCTAAGAAGGGCGGGCCGGCGGAGAGGGTGGGATTGTCATTGGCAATGCTCCAACGAGCGGTCGCTGCATCGAGGAGAACAGTTACATTGTCCACTTCATCCACAACCGTGAAGGAAAGGTTGGCGCCTTGCTGAGACATACCGATTTCAGCAATCTTCCTTTCATAGGGATCTGCATCATCAGGGTTGACAAGAATGAGGAATTCGTAATTTCCAGGCTCCAAGCCGGTAAAGGTGGCTCCGAGCAATCCGTCCTCAGTATCCCCTGAACCTGCATTCGTCAGGAGGATATTGTCTTCCGATCCAGCGGCCCAGTTTGCAAGGGGCGGATCGAAGGCGCTGTAAAAGTCACCGACGAGGGCGATCTTGTCCGCTGCGGCAAGAAACTCACCTGTTGCGGAGGAGTAGACGAAGTTATTGGCAGGGCTGAAGCCATCCTGGGGATCGCTACGGTCCAGATAAAAGGTAACATCAACGTTGGCATCGGGAAGGATGAGCCACTGATTGTTTCCTGCGGGAAACTCTGGATTCCAATCAGATGCCGCAATTTTGTATTGATACAAAGTCCCGGCAGTAAGGCCGTGATCCGCTGCAGGAACTGTCTTCTGGTTAAGGACGCCGACGTCGCCGTCGATTTCCGTTGTGGCCACCTGACCATCAGCAAAGGTGGCTGTTCCAGGGGCAAAATTGCCCGTTACATCCCCAGTAATGTAAAGCTGCTGGGCATTGGCGGCGGTAAAGCCCATTGCCAGGAGAGCTACTGCTGAAAGAAGAGTACTTTTTTTCATGACTTCTTTTCCTTTCTGGAAACTTGGGTACAACAGGGTCTGGAGTGGCCGGCCCGACGTTGTATCAGCAACCGGG
>JAFIGB010000099.1 GCA_020831705.1 Candidatus Sumerlaeia bacterium
ATTGCGGTGATTTCGATGGTGGCGGCGTGGCTGGATGAGGTGCATCAGTTGCGCAGCGGGACGCGTCAGTTTCGGCGCGAGGATTTTCTGCACTCCTGTTGCGGCATTTCGATCGCCATGGCGATTGTGTTTTATGGGTCGTTATTGCGGGGGATCTATTAGGAGCTGCCCGGGGAGGGGCGCTTCGGCGCTCCGCCCGATCATGAATCCCAACGTTATCTGCGCAGCGGCGGACCGAATACCTGACCTGATTATTTATCGCAGAGGGCGGTGATGCCGTCGGTGCTCTTGAGGAGGGTCTGGAGGTCGGTCTGGCGGAAGGCGTTTTCCGTGGTGGCGATGGATTGGTCGAGGAGCTTGTGGAGGGGGCAGAGGCTGGTGTGCCCCTTGTGACCGAGGGGGCATCGCTTGATACGCTGGGGGGCGGCGTCGACGGCCTTCAGGACCTGCAGAATGTTGATCTTGGAAGGTTCGCGCTGGAGGGTAAATCCGCCGCCAAGGCCTCTTTGGCCGTGGATGAGTTCGGCCCGGACCATTGCCTGGAGGACCTTGGAGAGATAGCCTTGGGGGACCTGTGTCCCTTCGGCAATTTGGGCGGTGGTTTTGGGGCTCCCATGGTGCTGGGCAAGATAGACAGCTGCGCGGAGGGCGTATTCGCCGGTGGTCGAGATCATGGTGGTGGTTGGTGTCGTTCTATTTTTGGATTTCTTCATCCACAATGATCGGAATTGAGTGTCAGTCGGGTGGGGGAGTCAATGGTTTTGGTGGGAGTGGGGGGGTGTGAAAGTGTGGAAAGAATGGAGAAAAACCGTAGCGCCGGGGGGGTGGGTGCGCGCAGGTTCTCTGCCCACTCCTCGGAGGCCCCCTCCCTCATGATCGCCATTCTCGACTACGGTTCCCAGTACACGCAGTTGATTGCCCGTAAAATTCGCTCTTTGGGCGTGTTTGCGGAAATATTCCCACCCGAAACGCTGTCGGCCAAGATTACGTCACTTCGTCCCCAGGGGGTGATCCTGAGCGGTGGCCCTGCGTCGGTGTATGGAAAGAAATCCCCCCGTCTTCCCGGATGGGTTTTGGAGAGCAATGTCCCCGTTCTCGGTATTTGTTACGGGATGCAACTCATTGCCCAGGAATTCGGCGGGAAGGTGGCAAAAAGTTCCAAGCGCGAGTATGGACTGGCACATCTGCGCCTGCGCCTCCAGCACCCCATGGTGGAGGGCCTGCGAGCCGATACCCGTGTTTGGATGAGCCATGGCGACAAGGTCGAGGAGTTGCCGAAGGATTTCCGGCGCATTGCTGATTCCGCCAATTGCCCGGTGGCGATCATGGCCCACAAGAAGCGCCCGATTTTCGGCATGCAATTCCACCCCGAGGTCTTTCACACCGAGGAGAGCGAAATCTGGCTGAAGAACTTTGTCTTCGGGGTGTGTCAGGCCCGTCGCAACTGGCGGATGAAGGACTTCATTGAATCCTCGTTGGAGTCGATCCGCGAGGAGGTCGGTGATCGCCGCGTGATATGCGGTGTCAGTGGGGGAGTGGATTCCACCGTGTTGGCGGTGCTGCTCAACCAGGCCCTCGGCGACCAGGTTACTCCCGTACTTATAGACAACGGTCTGCTGCGGAAAAACGAGGCCCCCCAGGTTGTCGAGATGTTTGCGGGGCTTGGCATCAAGGTGAAGCTCATCAAGGCCACGAAGCGTTTCCTCGATCCCCTCAAGGGAGTGACCGATCCGGAGGAAAAACGGCGGATCATTGGGCGGACCTTTATCGAGGTCTTTTATCCCCACATCAAAAAAACCGACATGCTTGCCCAGGGAACCCTGTATCCCGACGTGATCGAGTCGGTCTCCACCAAGGGACCATCGGCAACGATCAAGACACACCACAACAGGGTGAAGGAAGTTCTCGACCTTATTGATGAGGGGCGCGTGGTGGAGCCGCTGAGGGAATTGTTCAAGGACGAGGTGCGCGAGGTCGGCAAGATTCTCGGCATTCCGAAGGACGTGCTGGGGCGCCATCCCTTCCCGGGGCCCGGTCTTGCAGTGCGCATCCTTGGTGAAATCAGCCCCAAGCGCCTGGAGATCCTGCGCCAGGCCGACGAGATCATGGTCGAGGAACTTCATCGCCATGGGCAGTATGACAAAATCTGGCAGGCCTTCGTGGTGCTCCTTCCCGTGAGGAGCGTCGGTGTGATGGGGGACTCCCGTTCCTACGAAAACGTAGCTGCCGTGCGTTGTGTCACCAGCACCGATGGCATGACGGCGGACTGGTACCACATGCCTCCGGAAGTGCTTGGCCTGATTTCCAACCGGATTATTAACGAGGTTAACGGGATCAACCGGGTGACCTACGATATCAGCAGCAAGCCACCAGCAACCATTGAGTGGGAATAAGCCCCCGCTCAAAACCACCCACCATATCCGAATTATCCAGATTCCCATGCGATTACTTTTGATTGTTTGGGAGTTGGGGAGTATGTTTGCTCCAATATTATGGGAGCTGACTCCTGAGCAAAAATGGGGATTGGTGGGAACCTTTGCCCGTGTAAGTTGCACACGAGTCAAGTAAGCGGTTAATTATGGCCAGTTCAAGCCACTGTCATCTGTGGAGTAGAAAAGTGTCAGTCTTCACGGTCGGGGTTGCGATCTATTGGAACGAGTCGAATGAGTCCCTTTTGAGATACGGAAGTCCAAAATGGCCCATTGCCACGACAAACGTCGACGATTCTGAGATCTGATAAGATGTGGGCCTGTTAATATTGGACCAATTCAAGTGGCCCCATTTAACCAATTGGTTCTTTTTGCTCGCTCGTTTCGGCTCTCATATTGTCGTTCATTCCTTTGGAAGCCGATGGCTTGTGCTGTGCAATTGATTGCATTGCGCCTAATAATTGGCTTTATTAGGAAATGTGGTGGGATTTGATTATTGGTGCTCCAATTCCGGCATGAAACTTCCTAATGATGGGGGCAGACTACTTGGAGGCTCTCAACAATGCCCAAGCTGAAAAATGACGGTGGACTCACAATTCGCGATATTGCCAGAATCACCGGCTACTCCCGTTCGACGGTTTCCCTGGCAATCAACGACAGCCCGAAGATCAACAGCGAGACGAAGTCTCTCATCCTCGACACCATCCAGCGGGTGGGTTATTCCCCCAACCCCGCGGCTCGTGCTCTCGGGGCACGCTCCCGCCAGGTTGTGGCGGCCCGTCGTGCTGCCGAGCAGGGTGAGCAAGCCAGCGCCTGATTCAGGCGAAAACTCCTGATTACAACACCGAATACCCCCGATCTCTGATCGCAAGTCAGATTCGGGGGTTGTTTTTTTGTGCTCCTGCCATTGGTCCCTCCGTGCCAGCAATATTGGGCCTGATTCCCGCCATACCCCATTGGTTGTTGGAAGGAAGGGGGATTATGCCCCTTTTTGGCCACATTGGATGACGCCCCAACCATGCCCCAAAAAAATGTATGGCATGCCAAAATTGGAGTTGACCTATCCACCATTATGCCTCTACACCAACGCCCGTCACGGCGAACCCGTGATGGATTTTATCCCAAGGCAGGGAACCAGAATGGCAGTGGTAGCCAGGAACAGATTTGGATTTACGCTCATCGAGTTGCTGATCGTGGTCGCGATCATTGCCATTCTGGCGGCGATTGCGGTTCCCAATTTTCTGGAGGCCCAGGTGCGGTCGAAGGTTTCCCGGGTCAAATCCGACCTGAGAACCTTGTCGAATGCCTTGGAGACTTATGCGGTCGACAACAACGCCTACCCGTTGACGGTCAGTTTCTTCGAACCCCTCCCTTCCCGCCGGTTCGTCCCCCTGACGACGCCGATTGCCTATATCAGCAGTGTGCCGCGGGATCCCTTTGATCGCCGGACGGAGGGGAATTTTGAGTCCCTTGTAAAGTCCATCGATCCTTCCGAACCGCTCAATCTATACATGTACAACCTTGGTACCAATACCGCCGCATTGCCAGGTGGGGATCCCAATGTCCTGAGTCGCCAGTATTCCCTGACGAGTTCCGGGCCGGATGGGGTTCTTGAGTTTCCCTATTACGCCTTCACGCCGAACTTCGTTCAAACCCGTGCATATTTGCAGTATATATACGACCCGACCAACGGAACGGTCAGTCGCGGCGAGATCTTCCGTCGTGGCGGTTACAAGCCTGATGCAATCCCCGGATTGCCCTGATGACGTTGTCTGATCGGACAAAAATCCACAATCCACTCTTCAAAGGAGTCGTTCACATTATGTTTTTCCGATACACCAAAAGGGCCGGGCTCGTTTCCACCCTCGCCCTGGCAATGGTTGCCCCCGCAGTGGCGCAAACCACCCTCAATACCGTATTGACTGACGATCAGTACAACTACGGTTCTGTCAGTGACGGGGGATCCCGTCAGGTGGCTGCAGTTTTCGCCTTCGAAAATGAACCGGAACCCGCGACCCAGTTTGCGCTGGATTATTATGCAGGGATGCTCCTTGCCAAATGGACGATCGAGCTTCCCTCGGAACTGGAGGGTGCCTCCCTGGAGGTAACCAGCGCGACCATCACCGTTTATAGCGAGAAGGAAGCGGACTGGGATCCCACCCAGGGTGAGCCCCATCTATACGCCGTCGGGTTTCTCCACGGTGATACGATTGCAGATTGGGATGAGGACACCCCCTACGAGGGCCCGGGCAACTTCACTCCCGGGGACCGCAATCCATTCGTCCGTGATCTCATCACCAATGACAATGTACAGCGCGACCCCAGCGGGACACCCTGGTCGGTTGGGCTCATCGATCCCTCCTACGAGGGCACGGTAGCCACCTCCCCCGAGCCGTTTTCGATCACCTTCACACTGGATGTTTCCGACCCGACGATTCAGGCTGAATTGCTTGACCACATCGCCGGTGGTGAAAGCATGTGGGCGGTCGTCTCCACCTACATGGCTTCCTTCTCCGGTGCACCGGGCCCGCAGACATATCCCCGTGTATTGACAAAGGAAGGTGCTGCTGAGCCGTCCGTGGGACTTCCCTTCATGGCCCCCAGCCTTGAAATTGAAGTTGTCGAGACGACCAGTGTTTCCGATTGGCACATGTATTGATCCACATCAAAGAATGGGGAGGGAATTGATGCTCCTCATTTCAAGGCTGAGATGACTTCCAGTAATCTGCCAACTTCCACGCCGTGGTGGGCGCTCCTTCGGGTGATGCTCCCCACGGCGCTCATCTTCACATCCATGGCGATCGTTCCACCATCGGTGGATTCACTCGTTCGCGTGGCATATTCCATGGGCAACCGTGAGGTTGGGTGGTTCTTTCTTGTTCACTCACTTCCCAACCTCTTTGCCTTTGGAGTTTTGATTGGTGTTCTCTCCGACCGCTGGGGGAGACGCCTTCCCCTTGCGATTGCGATGACCTTTGGGACGGGAATCACGACGATCCTCCACCCCTGGATCACGAGTTATGGATGGTTGCTCGGTCTGCGTTTTGTGGATGGAGTTTTCGGCATCGCGGCGCTGGGGATGTTGATGGCCCGGGCGCTCGACCTTTCCCGTTATGGGAACAGGGCATTCACCATGGGGATCTATCTTGCCTCCATTCCGGTGGGGTACCTGACGGGCAGTTTTCTCGTCGCTGCCGTCGGTGGCTTCAGCCTGCCGCTGGTCTTTGCGATTGTTGGCGGGATGGTGATGGTTGTTTCCCTCCTGATGTGTATAGACCTGAGAAGGCCGGAAAGCCCGGGGACTCCCCATCCGTCGGTGAAGGCGCTGATCCGGTCCATGGCTGAGGCCCGGCAACTTTGGTTCCCCATTGGATTTGGTTTCGTCGACAAGTTCACTTTCGGTTGTATTACCCTGCTCACCACCCTGGCCCTGTCCGACGAGTATAATCTTTCCCCCATTGTATATGGAGGAAGTGCTCTTGGGCTCTTGTGGGTGGCGTATCTTTTGGCCAGCGCCCCGGCGGGTTGGCTGGTCTCGCGGATTGGACCCTGGTATGCCGTCGCCCTGGGTTCCGGCGGTTTTGGCCTCTCGCTTTGTGCCTTGTTACTCTTCGGGAATCCCACCCTGTTTATAGCCATGATGGTCAGCAGTGGTGTCTTTATCGCCTTGCAGACGATTCCCACCTTCACACTGGTCGGACGTTTCAGCCGCGATGGAGACCGGGGTACTGCTGTCTGTACATACAACTTCGTCGGATCAATCGGCTTGATACTTGGTCTCGGATTTTCCGGATTCGCAAGCGAGCAATGGGGTTACTTCCCCACATTCATGGTGGCGGGGGTGTTACAGATCCTTTGTGCCATCGTTGCCTTTGTAAAGGCACGCATTGAGCATGGTCGTGATACGACCAGTTTGACCCCCCTTCGGCGGGGGAGTACCCAACCCACGAACGAAAACATTACTTCGAGGGGTAAATCCCCCGCATTGAAAGGAAAGACAGTATGAGCCACACACAAGCAACGATCATGGAGCGCCTCAAGGAGGAGACCAAGGAGGCCCACAAACGGGCTGAGAGCCAGGATCTTGAGAAGGCCCTGATCAAGGGGGCGCTTCCCCGTGAAGTATACGCCAACTACATTGCCCAGCGTTACTTCATCCATCTTTCCCTGGAGAAGGCACTGCTTTCCCTTCGGCAAAAGGACGCCCGTGTTGCGGGGGTTGTCGAGGAAATCAGATTTCACTCCTCCCGTGCCGCCCAGGACCTCAAGGATCTTGGATTGGATCTCGCCACCGTAAAGCCCCTGGATGCGACCAGCAAAACAGTGGACTATATCACAGACCTTGGCAACAAGGGCTCCCTCGCACTTCTGGGTGTGTTCTATGTTTTTGAAGGTAGCACCAACGGAGCGCGGTATATCTCCATGGCGCTGCGGCGTTCCTATGGGTTCGAGGGGAACTTCGGCACCCATTACCTGGATCCCTACGGAGAGGACCAACCCGCCCAGTGGCAGAAGTTCAAAACCGAGGTGAACAGCCAGACCTTTTCCCCCGAGGAACAGGAGCTCATTCTCGCGGGCGCGACGGAAACATTCGACAGTATTGTTGCTGTGGATACGGCGATCAACGAAGCTGCTGGATGAATAGATTAAAGAAGGGATGGCGGCCGCTCAGGCCTCCGCCATCCCCTCGTCCTTGATCTGACCAGTCCATTGCAAAATTAAATTATCTTAAAGGCGATCTTCAAGATCCTTGTGAAGATCCGATGCGCGACGTCGCCAGTCTCCCGGCCGGTTGTCGTCGCTGGTGGTGGCTTCTGAATCACTGAGGGATTCAGCGAGGATGGTTTTGGTCCTGCGCAGCAATTCCTCATCGTCGCGACGGGACTTGCGGAGCTTGTCTATTTCCAATTTGTAGATGCGTGTTCGATCCCCACTTTTCAGCCAGAGAAACTCGACGATGATGATGAGGAGGACAAGGCCGGCAACGGGATTGTAGATGAGGGCAAACAGTTCGGTGAGGTTGAACTGGATGAGCATGAGAATGATGGCGAGGAACAGGATGACGACAATGATGTCGCCCGTTCTGACACGCTTGGACAAGCGCTTTGAATTCCTGTTCCCCGTGCCATCAGAGAGCTGGGTCAAGAGGTGCTGACTCCACCTGGTTTCAGGGCGATTTCGATATCGAGAAGCTCGTAATCGATTTCCCGGCCATCCTGCGTCTTGATCGTGAATGCTTCACCCTTGCGTCGGTTCAACAACTGGGAGCCGAAGGGGGTGAGGTAGGAGATGATTCCCTCGTCGGTGTTTGCTTCCCACATGCCCATCAGGGTGATGTTGCTGATGGTCCCGGTGGACTTTTCCTTCAGGGTGAGGCGTGTACCGAAGCGGCTGATGTCGCCTGCATGCTTGCGTGGTTCGACGACCCGGGCACGGGCGATCATGTCCTCGAGCTCGGCTGCCTGCTGCATGACCAACTTCTGGCGGTCCTTGGCAGCATGGTACTCGGCATTTTCCCGAAGGTCGCCATGCTCGCGGGCGGTTTCGATCGCCTTGGAGAGTTCAGGTATATCGACGGAGCGAATTCTGGAAAGAATGGACCGCTTTTCGTCGAGGGAATCCTGGGTTGTATAGTGATGGGATGGACGACGCTTTTCTTCCTCTTCCTCCATGCGCGAGACCTTGCGCAGGTTGCCGTGGACGTTGAGGAGCATTGCCTCAAGCGATCCCTTGAGCTGGTTGGAAAGGGCGTCGTGGAGGTGGATAACACGAAGCAGGCGATGGGCTTCCTCGAAAGTCGAGTTCTCAATCGCCTTCTTGAAGTGCTTGCTATTGCCATCGCTGATGACGGCGCGAATGCGTGCTGACTGATTCCGGGCGAGGTCGGCAGTTGCCTTGTCGTCGGCGTCAATCCGCTCGTTGAGCTCGGAAAGGAGTGAAAGGAGTTCCTCGCAGATCATCACGGGGGGAAGATCGGAGGCCAGTTCCTTCCAGTTGCCCGAAAGGATGTTGCGCGATGCCCAGACGAACAACTCGGGGTTGTCATCGGGACGGGCGAAGATGCGTTCCAGGGCCATGTGGCGGTAATGCTCGGCCGCATCGTCCTTTTCCTTTTCCAGGCGCTTGTCCATCCATGCGGCAGTCCGGGAGTCCATCGAGAGGATGGCATCGGTGTAGGTTTCGCCCACGTGCTGAATTTCATGAAGTTCAAGAAGGAGCTCGAGGGTAATCCGGCGCCCCTCGTGGCTTTCAAGGCCCCGGATCAGCTCGGAGACATCATCGCGCTTGAGGAGTTCCCGCACGTCCACCGGGTTCTTGTGGCCTTCCATCTCATCGGTGAAAAGTTCGCTGTACTCGAGATAAAGAATGCCGTGCCTGAGCCGGTCGATGTCGTCCTTGATGGCACCGCTGTTCACGGGCTGGACGAACAGGCCGTAGAGGGCCTTGAGATCTTCGGGGGTAATGCCGGCGTCCTCGCCATGTCGGCTGACATCGCGGAGAATTTCCCGGCGTTCCGCGGTGGTTTTTGCCGTGGTAAAGGAGGCAAATACCTGATCGAGGAAGCCCTTGCCCTCCTTCAGGATAACCAATTCGGAGTTCACGCCCGATCCGATTTGCTCAATGTGGGGGTTGAGTTTGATCGCCTTGCGGGCGGAAGTCCAGAAGGACTTGTATTCCGCCTCGGTCAGGAAATCGGTGGTCAGGATCTTCTTCATTTCTGAGACCTTGACCTTGCCGCCAAAGCTGTTGGCGGAAATCAGGATGATTTCAGCTGGTTGCTTGGCGAGCATTTCCCGCATTCCATCGGGATCGAGGGCGATGCGGGCGCGGATATGATCGTTGGGCAGGCGTTGGAGGAAGTTCCGGACCCCATCAAGGGTCATCACCTGGTTCTTGCGACGGGCAAAGTCGATGGTGACCTTGTCGTCCATCAGGTCCAGTTGGGTGACAACACCCACGCCCCAATTGCTGTGATTGAAGACCTGGCCCTTTCTGGCGCCAAGGAGATCGTCAAAGCGGCGCAGGCTCCGGTTCAGTGACTGGTTGGTGTCCCGAAGGCCGGCCTTGTCCATGAGGGCATGAAGGCGTTCCTGGGGAATTTCCGAATACACATTTTCCAGCGAGGACAGGAGTGGCTTACGGCACCATTCCAGATCCGCCTCGGCACGCTCACTGAGCATGTAGGAGATGATTTCCATGGCCAGGAAGGCATGTTCTCCCTCGGCAAGGCTGGAAATGTATGTGTCGTAGGTTTGGGTCAGGTGGTCGAGTTGCTGTTTGTGGATGAGTTTTTGGATGACTGGTTTATGGAATTCCAGAGGATAGGGAGGTTCCTCAACAATCACTTCCGCCCAAAGTTCTTCAAGGGTAGGCCATTTTTTTTGCCTGATGGCGTGGAGAACGCGCTCCAGTTGCTCCTTTTGTTCCTGCTCCAAGTGGACCCTCCTGGGATGAGAAGCTCCGGCATTGTTTTGGGTGAAATGTCACCCCCCATCGCCGGGATGACCATTTGGGGGATGCACCGTTGTGGAGACAAGGCGAAACGACCATACGAGTCCGTTTTCCCGTCTGGCTTCAGTCAAAATGCAATCAGTGTTGTGAACGTGTTTTCCCGACAATCCATCTGATTTGCCATCTTTACCTTGCCAACACGTGGGGGGCTTGCCCCAATGTGTCGGCAAGACGGGCCACCGTCCCACACCATCGCTTCAGGGTAAGCCATGTCGGCAACCACGCCCCATCAATTCCGCCTTCAGGTCTTCGAAGGTCCATTGGATCTGTTGCTCCATCTCGTGAAAATCAACGAAATGGACATCCATGACATCGAAATCTCCCAGATTACACGCCAGTATCTGGATTATGTTGCAGCCCTTCAGGAATTGAACCTGGAGTTGGCCGGCGACTTCCTTGTCATGGCCGCCACCCTGATGAATATCAAGAGCCGGTCCCTCCTTCCAGCCAATCCCATTGATGAAGAGCTTAACACGGAAGAGGAAATCGATGAGATCCTCAGCACCCAGGAACTGATCCGGCGCCTTGTGGAATACCGCAAGGTCAAGCAGCTTGCCCAGGCCCTGCATCTTCGGGGCGAGGAAAACAACCGCATCTATTACCGGGCAAATGTCATCCCGGTTGTTCCCGGAGCCGATGAAGACTTGCCCCGCCAGGATATCAGGACGCTATTTGATGCCTTCGCGCGGGTGATCAAGAAAGTCCGTGTTGAGGCATCGCACAACATTGTAAGTGAAAGCTTCTCGGTGGAGGAAAAATCCCAGGAAATCCGCGAGCGCCTTCGCACCCACCGCCAAATCAACTTCTCCCGGGTGTTCGAGGCATGTGTTTCAAAGGATGAAATCATCTGCTATTTCCTCGCCGTCCTGGAAATGGCCCGATTGAGGGAAATCACCTTGGCACAAGCAGGACCCTTTGAAGATATTCTCGTCGAGCCTTGGGACGACAAAGTGATCTACGTTGGCTGAGTTAGAAAACAAAGAACATCAAACAGACCTCCCGGATCAGCAAATGGCATCTGATGCCGTGGAGGAACCCACCGCCCACAAGGACGGTGAGGACGCCGATATCCTCGATCCGGAACTTGCCATTCCCCGCGGCGAGGAAGTCATCGCCGTCACCGAGGCGCTCCTTTTCGCCACCACCCAGCCGCTGAGTACCAAGCGTTTGTCGATCCTCATGAACGGCGTTCCCGTTGAGGAAGTCAGCGATGCCATTGGGATCCTCCGCGACCGTTACGAGACGCACCAGTGCGGCTTGATGCTCATGGAAATCGCTGGTGGATGGCAGCTTGCAACACGGCCAACGACATCCGATTGGGTGCTCCGGCTCCACAAGCACCGCAAGAAAAACCCCCTCACACCCTCCCTGATGGAATCGCTGGCGATCATTGCCTACAAGCAACCGATCACCCGGGCTGATGTGGAGGCCATTCGCGGCGTGGACTGCGGCAATGCGGTTCGGGCGCTCCAGGACGCAGGATTGTGCGAGGTCGTTGGTCGCAAGGAAGTTGCGGGACGCCCGCCCCTGTATGGAACCACCGAGACCTTCCTGAAAATTTTCGGTCTACGAAGCATTGATGAGCTTCCCTCGGCCGGGGAACTCCGTGCAGTCATGGAGGCCCCGATGAAGGAATCGCGCGGCGAGCAGGAAAGCGCGCCATCCGGCGAGGAAGCGGCCGAGGAAGCCGGTCAACCCGCCGAACCGGATCCCGGAGAATCCCCCGCGGAACCGGATGACAAACCAGCCCCGGAGTAATTCCGGGACATGGCCCCTAAATTCACCCCCCAACAAACCCGGCGATATGCCCGCCATATCATCCTTCCCCAGGTCGGAGGAGCGGGGCAGCGCCGCCTGCTCGACTCCCGAGTGTGCATTGTCGGTGCCGGTGGGCTTGGCTCCCCGGTCATTTCCTACCTTGCCGCAGCGGGTGTCGGCACCCTCGTGGTTATAGACAACGACTCGGTGGAGGAAAGCAACCTCCAGCGCCAGGTCATCCACGGAACCGCCGATCTTGGGACTCCGAAGGTGGAATCCGTCCGTCGCTCCGTGGAGGCAATCAATCCCGATATCAGGGTCGAAACCCATCATACACGTCTGGAGGAATCCAATGCCGTTGGGTTGCTTTCCGGGGTGGATGTTGTGGTGGATGGAAGTGACAATTTCCCGACAAGATATCTTGTGAATGAAACCACCCACCAGCTCGGGATTCCCCTCGTTTCCGGGGCAATGTTCCGGTTTGAGGGCCAGGTGACTGTTTTCCCCCAGGACGGAAAGCCTGATTCCCCATGTTATAGATGTCTATACCCCAAACCACCCGCCCCGGGCATGGTCCCGAGCTGCGCCGAGGCGGGCATCCTGGGATGTGTGCCCGGCGTTATGGGGAGCATCCAGGCCACCGAGGTCATCAAGCTGCTCCTGGGAATCGGCGACTCCCTTGTCGGACGGTTGCTTGTCTACGACGCGCTGGAAATGTCCTTTCGGACCATCCAGCTTGGTCGTGATCCCGCCTGCAGTGTAAATGGTGACAACCCGAGTGGGAAATCAGCCAAGTAGCTCCGCGAAGGCTTTGACGGCTGCATTCACACTTGCCTCCACGTCGAGGAGGTTTGCGGCACTCATGTAGGCGGGGGAGGTCACGATTCTGTTGGCCTTGTCCACATGGGCCTCGTTGACGGCCTTCCTGATATGCTTGGCACCCATGGCGTCGATCTTGCCGCCAACCTCGGGATCAGTACCAATCGTCAATTCCACGCCATTGCCAATGACCTTTGCCGGGAGCACCGGGGCGATGCAAAGGAAGGTCATCGGTTTGCGTGCCTTGTGGAAGGCGGTGATAAGGTTCGCCACGTCCTTGTTGACCGACATTTTTTCCCCTTCGAAGGCGAAGGTGCACAGGTTCTTGGCAACACCGAAGCCTCCGGGGAAGAAGAGCCCATCGAGTTCATCCACCCTGGCTTCTGAGACCTTGTTTACCTTGGTGCGTGCCACACGGGCCGATTCGATCAGTACACGGCGCTTCTCGCCCTCGGCGGGTACGCCTTCCTGGTGATTAATGACATGGGCCTGCTCGACATCCGGGGCAAAAAATACCAATTCGTAGCCCTTTTTCTGGAGCACCAACATGGAAATAACGGATTCATGAACTTCCGCCCCATCGTAGACACCGCATCCAGCGAGGACGATTCCGATTTTTTTGCTCATTTTGAGGTCCTTTCCCTTCAGAAAATCCGGCCATTTGGCCTCCGGGTAATAAATGCCTCAGGTGGTATCGGGGGTGCAACCGTTCCAGAATTCCCTCCGGATTCAAAAAAACGCAATTGTTGGACTTTTCCTTGCCCGCAACACCCCCCCTCCTGCAGAAATCCCTCCCCGCCGCGGAGGCGTGGCTGAGTGGTTGAAAGCACCCGCCTTGAAAGCGGGCGTACCCGAGAGGGTACCGGGGGTTCGAATCCCTCCGCCTCCGCCATTTTTTTATTATCTTCCAATGAACAACTTTGGGGGTGAACAGATACTTTATCTGTTGATGCTCCACCCTTGGGATCCTATGATCGCCACGACGGGATATATGTATGAATTGTATCCCAAGCTAGAATAATTTTATAGCCGGGGATCCGACAGGTTGTGAACGAACCGCCCAACAACCTTCAGCAAGATGGCAACGACAAGGATCCCCGTGATTCTGATGACCAGACACGGAGTTCTGGCACGTCTTATCCGCCCAGTTGTGAGGAAACATTCTCCGGCATCACCATGGATTCAGAGCAGGGACGCTTCCCCAGGCAGGGTGATTTCGAGGACGACTCCGAGGAAGGCGAACTTATACGCGCCTGGCTTTTCGGCGATGCTGAATACCGGTACGTCCTTACCCACCTCATCGCCAAGGGGGGCGGTGGCGAGGTCTGGGAAGGGGAGCACCTTGTCCTTAAGAGGGTTATCGCTGCCAAGCGGCCCCATTTCTCCTGGCATGTTGAAGCCAAGGAAGCAGCAGAGATTAAGGATGAGTCCCAATCCTCCAGTAGCGGATCGGGCGATTCTCCGAAGCTCAGGGCATTCCTTCGGGAGGCCATGGTGGGAGCCGTCCTTGAACACCCAAACATTCTCCCCGTCTATGACCTTGGAAAGGACATGGATGGATCGCCCCTGATCATCATGCGGCTCGTTCAGGGGCGGCCATGGAGCAAATGTATTGAACAGGAGCAGCGGGAGCTCTCAAGGGATGAGTTTCTCTTCCGCAACCTCCCCATTCTGGTTCAGGTTGCCAATGCTGTTGCCTACGCCCATTCCCGGGGAATCATACACCGCGACATCAAACCCTCGCAGGTCATGATCGGCGATTACGGCGAGGTTCAGTTGATGGACTGGGGACTGGCGACGGTGCTCAACCCGGAAACCCTTCCAAAGGAATGGGAGGTCGAGGACGCCCCGCTACGCCCTTCCATCGATACAGCTGTCAACCCGGCAGGGACGCCTGCCTACATGGCACCGGAGCAAACAGTACAGTCCACTGAGGGCCTTGGCCCATGGACGGATGTCTTTCTCCTTGGCTCCACGCTTTTCTATATCCTGACGGGTCGGACGCCGTATAGCAGCGAGACCACCGCCCAGGCGATCAAGAAGGCATCCACACGAACCCTGGACCTTCCCACGAAGGTCGCCCCGGACCGTTATATTCCCCCCGAACTTGAGTCCCTCGTCATGGACGCGATGACGGCCGACTGGAAGGAACGCAATGTCACCGTCCGGCAATTCGTACGACGTATAGAGGTTTTCCTTGCTGGATATACAAACAAGGCGGAGTCCAACGCCATCGTTGAGCATGTGGGGAAAATGATCGAGCAGGGCATGGAAAGCTACCGCGAGCTGACCAATGCGTTGACGCAGTTGGTGCGTGCCAGGGGGCTCTGGGCGGGCAATCCGAGAATTGATGAGCAACGATACAAGGTGCTGGCAATGTATGCAGCCCAGGCTACCCGGCGGGGGGACCTGAACCTGGCGCAGGTGCAGATCGACCGTCTTCCCGATGGAGAGGAAAAGAGTCGCCTTCTCGCCGATTTGATCAGAGCGGAAAGGCAAATCAAGCGGCGTGAAAATCAGCGCCGATTCGCCTTTGTCACTGCAGGGATTCTCATGATCGCCGTGATTGGAAACACCATCTTTGCCCTGACCCAGTGGAGTCGTGCCAAGGAGGAGGTTGTACGTTCCCATCGTGCCGAGCGTCAGGCGCGGGAAAGCCAGACCAAGGCTCTCCAGGCGATGGAGACTGCCGAGATGGAATCCTACTTTTCGGGGATCGGTTTTGCCGCCGGATCCATACGTGAAGGCAATCCTGAAAAAGCCCTGGAAACCCTCCTGGAGCGGGTCCCCACCCATAACAGGCAATGGGAGTGGGGGGCACTGATGGCCCAGCTAAATTCCGATAACGTCACCCTGGTGAAGAATGCAGTCCAGAATCGCAGGGTTCCCTTTCATAGCGCGTTCTCCCCT
>JAFIGB010000102.1 GCA_020831705.1 Candidatus Sumerlaeia bacterium
ACGCCCCGACTGGTGGGTTGCTCCGAAACGGTAGTGCCCGAGACACTCTCCAATAGGTTTATTAATGGCGAATAGGGTGAGGAGGATTCTCCACATCCCATGGTGGGGCGTTTCGGGGAAAGCTTCCCGCATTGGAAAAGCGTCAGTTCAATTCCCTGTGAGACACTTCTGCTTCACAGGAGATCTTCGGTGCTTGAATTATTCCGAGCTTCTCTGATCCGCTGTTCCGCCTCGGGAGGTTGCATATCCAGGGCACGGATCCACATCTGAAAATACATGATGCCGGGATCGGAGTAGTCGTCACGTTCAAAATAATTCTGGGGAAGGGTGGATAAGTCGTCCGCGAAGTAATCCAGGTCTGCCTGCTTTTTCCGCTTTTTCAAAATCTGGAATGCCCATTCCCGGTCGCTCCTCGTACCCTCTCGGATCATGGGGCGAAGTCGATCAATATCAAACTCGGGATCGCTTGCAAATTCCTTCGCAAATTGCCTGACTGGACCCGTGCCGGGAAATATCGTGGCTATTGCATGGTCAAAGCGGTCGCGATTGAGTCTTTGAGCGGTGCCGATTCCGAAGAGGCTCAAGAGGAAGACCCCCGTTACTACCGCCAACCAAATTGTACGCCTTGAAGCAATCCGACCTAGAAAGATTCTCTGCCAGATGACAATAAAGTATATCAGGAGCCAGACACCTATCAGGAATGGGCTCCCCATGGCCAGGAGGAAGAGAGCCACAACCGCGATAATGCCAACCAGCATTTTCGAAAACAGGCGCCAAAAGATTTCCTTCATGCCTGGCAGCCAGTCCTCCACGAAGGCAACATGGCAAATACCCCAAACCAGAAGTAGAAGGAGTACCCAGTAATAAGTAGGAACAAGAAAGTTCAGCTGACTATCAATACACAGCCCACACGCCCAACTGGAGGTGGGAGCCCCAATAAACAATGCCAACATCGATGCAAGGGTAAGATGCTTCATGGTATCCCCCCAATTGCGACACGATCAGTTTCGGACCAGGATTTCAGAGTGTCAAGCGTTGGCACCCTCCCAACTCCCTGGGGCATTTGGATGGTCACGGCCCCACAATACATGGATTCCGAGAAGCGAGGTGAAACAATAGCGAAACCCGGTGACCATGGTGCGGAAAAAAATCCAATGTACAGGGCCCGGCACCCCACTTCCCCCTTGACCGCAAACGCCTCCCTTTGCACCCTCCTGCTCCCTTGTGTCGGGGTGTGGCGCAGTTGGCTAGCGCGCACGCTTCGGGAGCGTGAGGTCGCGAGTTCGAGTCTCGCCACCCCGACCATCTTTCACTTTTTCTCAAACTTACGCGTCCCGCAAGGGGCGCGTTCTTTTATTTCCGGCAGATTTGAGGGGTCCGGGAAGCTGGAACGGCCCAACCCCACTTGAAGCACCCACCAAACCAAGAACTCACGGGATGGGTACACAGAGGTAAATTCTGAAGGGGCGGTGGCGCCTTCAATTCTACTTCATTTGAGATGGCGCTGCAGTTCGAGAGAACCTTGTCAGGACGCCGAAGTGGTCTGATGCCCAGACTCCTTCGGGGCTGGGTTGGTCGAGGATGATTTCGCTCTGTGTGGGTTTCCAGTTTGGAGACTCCACATTTTCAAGGAACACAAAATCAATCCGTCGTTCCGGAAGTCCCACATGGGGATTCAATGTGGTGTGGACGGGGGAAAGAGAATCCTCGACAAAGGCGGCGAAGGTATCCAGGTAGGCGTCATGGACTGGTTCCAGTTCCGGCCAGTCGGGGGCACTGTTGAAGTCACCCAGAAGGATGACCTGGCTGCCTCGACGTGTCTCACGGATAAAATCGAGCATGTCAGCGATCTGTTCGGAGCGAATGTCCCGACCATCCCGAGTGTGATGGAGGTGCGTGTTATAGACATCTATAGTGACACCGTGAACCTCAATGACAACATGGGCGGCGGTACGGTAGTCATTGAGAGGGCGAAGCTTGCGCATGTTGGACTCAAGAATGGGATGTCTCGAAAGGATTGCATTGCCGTATCGCTGGGCGCGATCCTCGGGGTCCACTGTGGAGAAGAACACCTCGTATTGGAGGGCATTGCCGAGCGTTATCGCCTGGTTTTCCAGGTGCTCGCGCTGGATGACTTCCTGCAGGCCAGTGACATCCGGGTTTAGTTCCTTCAAGGTTGGAAGCATGTACTCCAGTCGGGCAGGCCAATCGCTCTGGTCGTGCCAAAGATTGTAGGACAGGATTGTCAATTCGCCCTTGGAGGGTGGGACATCACTTTTTCCTGGGATGGTTGCGCAGGACGACACAACCATGGCCAGAATACCCATGGAAACCAGTCTGCCCAGTATGTTTTTCATCCGGAAATCCTTTCTGCTTCAGGCTGTATCCGTCGCTAAATTTGGTGCTTTGGGTCGGTAACGATTCGTGCCTTGGTTTTACTTCATCCCTGACATGGTAATGCCCTCGACGAACCGTCGCTGGGTGAAAATAAACACAATGGCGATGGGGAGAATTGTGACGATGGCGCCCGCCATGAGCAGTCCCCAGTCGGTTGCATGTTGGCCACTCAAGGTTGCAAGCGCCACGGGGAGTGTATATTTCGATTCATCATGAAGTATGATCAGTGGGAAGAGGAAATCCTGCCACGCGCCCATGAAGGTGAACAGGCCAAGGGCCGCGAGGACCGGCTTGCATTGGGGAAGGATGATGGACCAAAAAATTCGGAATTCGCCGCACCCATCCAATCGCCCGGATTCCATCAGGGCATTGGGGATGGTAAACATGTACTGCCGCATCAGGAAAATTCCAAACACGGAGGAGGCGCCGGGAATGATCAGCCCCAGAAGCGAATTCAGCAGCCCCAGTTCCTTCAGGATCAGGAACCCGGGCAGCATGGTGACCTGCATCGGAACCATCATCGTCATGACAAGGGCGGCGAAGAGTATGTTCCGGAGTGGAAAGTTAAACTTGGCGAATGCATACCCACCAAGTGAATTCAAAAACAGGCTGATGACGGTGACACCGAGGGTCACGATGACGGAGTTGACCAGGTGACGAAAGAAGTCCAGCTCCTGGAAGAGTTGTTGAAAGTGGGTCCATGTCAACGGAGAGGGAAGCAGCGTGGGAGGTGAGGCAACAATATCTTCTGACGTTTTCAGCGAAGTCGTCAGCATCCAGAGAAAGGGGCCAACCATGATCAACAGAACGATGGTCATCAGGATGACCATGGGAATGATGGTTGGTCTGAGTCCCCTCATGCGGGATGAGGATTTTCGTTCAGATCCCAAGGGCGTCGTGGGCGGGATGGAGGACTGGGGCGAAAGGTTCATTTTCAGTCGAAATCCTCCCCCTTGGCGTATCGTATCTGGAAAAGACTGATAAGTGCGATAAAGACGAATAGTGTATAGGCGATGGCGGAGGCATATCCCATCCGGAAGAAGTCGAACCCCTCATTGTATAGCAGGAGGACGATGGAGAGGGTGCTGTTTTCAGGCCCTCCCTTGTCCGTCATAATGAACGGCTCCGCGAAGAACTGCATATATCCAATCGTTGTGATAATAACGACAAAGAGCAGCGTTGGACGGAGCAGAGGGACGGTAATGTGAAGGAAGGTCTGAAATCGCGTGGCCCCGTCTATTTCACAGGCCTCGTAGAAGGTTCTGGGAATTGACTGCAATCCGGCCAAAAAGATGACCATCCCAAAACCAACATTCTTCCAGACTGACATCGCAATCAGGGAGGGCAACGCGAGGTTTGTATCCTGCAGCCAGGCAAATTCAGGAAGCCCCACCGACACCAGAACCTGGTTCAGAATTCCATCCCTCGGGGCGTATATCCAGCGCCAAACCACCGCCACGGCTACGAGGGGAGTGACGACGGGAAGGAATATACCGGAACGAAAGAAACTCTTTGCAGGGAGCAGCGCCGAATTCAGGCAAATGGCCAGCAGCAGGGCCAGAATCACCGTGAGGGGGCCACCCACCAGCATGAAGTAGAGGGTATTGAAAAGCGCCTTTGCCACGAGGGGATCGGAAAGAAGGAGGGAATAATTCTCAAGACCGACAAAGGACGTATTCGACCAGTTGTTGATGGAGTAGATGTCGAAATTTGTGAAACTCATGAACAGAGATGCCAGAATGGGCAGGAAAAGAAACACTCCCAGATGAATGAATATCGGCAACAGGAAAAGATAGGGCGTCTTGTACTTGGAGAATCCAACAAACATCTGGCGGCGCTGATAGAAATATATTCCCAGCCCAACGACACCAAGAAGGAGCAGGGAAATGATGATGGGGAAATGGCGGGCAATATTGCCCTCCCCCACCCGTCGCATGGAGACAATTCTTTCAAGACCACCGGCAATGGCTGCCGCAACATCGGAAGGGTCCCTGCCGCTGAGAATCAATGTCTCCTGTTGATTGCGGAGAAGATCCTCAATGGCCTTGTAAAACTCAAGGGACGGTGTCGGTTCCGCCACTTCCAACTGACGGCGAAAGACATCCCAAAGGGGATCCCCGTGGAGCTCGGGGGAATTCCACGCTTCGCGGGTGGCCGGGAGATTGCCGACCTCGCGATACCAATCGGCCTGTATATCGGGCCTTGAGCAAAACTCAATGAATGCCCATGCAAGATCGGGGTTGTTGGAGCCTCTAAAAACGCCCAGGTTGCTGCCACCAAGAAAGGAGGAGGATCTCCTGTGGGAAGGCATGGGCGCGACACTCCATTTTCCTGCAAGGTCGGGAAGGTCCCTTTGAATCATCCCGACAAACCATGGTCCGGAAATGAAGGAAACAAAGGTGCCCCGGGCCATTGACTGGTGGGGACCAAGAGCGGTTATTCCCTGCGCGGGCGCGAAACCAAGGTCAAACATGCTTTGATAGAAACCGAGGGCTTCGGCCATTTCCGGTGTGTTGGCAAGAACCTCAAGGGTGACATCATCTATCAGGTCTGCACCCGCCTGCCGAATAAAAGGGAGGAGTTCCTGTTCACCACGGGTGGGAAGCATGTAGGCATATTGATCTATACGGCCATCGCCATTGATGTCCCTTGTCAGGTCATGGCCAAAGGCGATCATTTCCTCCCAATTCCGGGGGAAATGTTCCCAACCTGCTTCGCGTGCGAGATCCGTCCGATAGAAAAATACCCTTGTATCCACATACCATGGAATGGATACAACCTGCCCGTCATACGCAGTTGTTCTCGCGGAGCCATCGAAGAACTGGTCCAGGGAAAGGGTTGAGGCTTCCAGATACTCATCAAGGGGAAGGAGTGCGTCCATGGCAGCAAATTCCGGAACCCATGTCGTTCCCAGTTGTGCCACATCAGGAGTCACATTTCCGGCGACACTGGTGATCAGCCGCTGATGGGCACCGTTCCAGGGTATAGCCTGAACACGAATTCTCGTTCCGGGATTTTCCTGCTCAAACCGTCGGGCGAGCATGGGAAGACGCATTGCTTCATCACCCATGGCCCAAACAGTGATTTGCCCTGTTGGTTGTTCATTGGTGGTGGATGCGTGGAGCAGGTTGGCAGATGCCAACGGAGACAGGAGCAACAGGGCGATCCAAAGGGCAAGGGGACCAAGTCCCATTGCAAAGCCATGCTGCTGGTGTGGGTGAGCAGACCAGTCGGCCCCGCCCTTTGCTCTCGCTGTCGTGATGGCTTTATCCATGAATTCCAGTGGCCGGCGGGGTTTAAAACCAAGCACCTTGAAATGCCCGATTCTTTGTAAAAGCAATTTTATCATTTTTATGCCCTCGTGCTGGCAAGAGAAATCATCCGAGGTCCAGGACACCGGC
>JAFIGB010000119.1 GCA_020831705.1 Candidatus Sumerlaeia bacterium
CGCCGCTGGAAGGTCTATACACCATCGGACGGAATGATCTGTCTCGTCGAGGAGGACTCCCTGATGCTTGCCGTATTGCGCCGTTGGCTTGGATCCTTCTGGGGCCTGTTGAGGACGAACTTCGACTTCCGCCTTCCCGACGGGCACCGCGTGGGCGAATTCAATCGCAAGCTCGCCATCATCGATTCCTACTTTCTCGACCTGAGACAGGATCCCTGGTATCTCATTGATCGCCGGGTGTGTCTGGCAATGGCCATCCTCCTCGACACCGCCGAGGGTCGCTAGACCTCAGGGTTAAATGACTATAAAAAATGGAGCCCCGGAAATTGGCAGCGATTAAACCCGAACAGAATCTCGATGACGCCCTCACGTTGATACAAAAAGGGGCGTATGAGGAAGGGGAGCGACTCCTCGGCGAAATCATTCAGGATGATGCCTCCGGCAACGAGGTGCGTCTTGCCGCCCTTGGGCATCGTGGATATATGCGCATGGGGCTGGGAAGGTTTGCAGAGGCCCTGGCGGATTACGAGGAAGTCTGCCGCCTCCAACCGGATGATTCTGCATCCAGGTCAATCAAGGCACGTCTACTTGCTGATAATGGTAATGCAAGGGATGCCATCATCGAGGCCGCCGAGGTACTCCGTTCCAATCCCAAGGACAGGATGGCGATGGCAACCATTCGCAAGGCCCAGGGTATGCTGGGTCTTGATAAATACGTTGAAGAAGGTGAAGGAGGAAGACGTGCCCTTGATATTCCTGAGGTACCCCGAAACAGGGTGATCCAGGCCTTGGAGGAGGACCCCAACAGCAGCTTCCCCACCTCCATTCACCCGGAACTTGGCCGGCTGATCTATACGATTGTCCGCGCGATCAAACCAACACTCGTGGTGGAAACAGGATCCTTCATTGGTTACTCGAGCTTGTGTATACTTCAGGCCCTGGAGGACAACGATGCGGGACACCTGCACTGCTTCGATCTTTTCTGCGAGGTCTCCGACGAGCCGGGAGCCATCACCAACTATACATCGCCCATTCTTGGGAGGAGGAAAACTCTCGGGGAGCTTGCAAGGGGTCATATCGAGGAGGCCGGGCTTTCCCACCGTGTGACCATGCACGCCGGGGATTCATCCACGAAAATTCGCGAGTATTTTCAGCAGAACCCGGCGAAGGTCCAACTCGCTTTTATAGACGGCGACCACACAATCGAGGGCGCCCTGAAGGACTGGTTTGCCGTCGAAAAACTTCTTGAGGATGATGGTTTGGTGATCCTCCACGACACCATCGCCGAAGTCTGCGGCTGGAGGGGGCCACGGTATCTCCTTCAGGAACTCGGCGAAAAGGCCGCGACCCAGTACCAGTGGGTGAACTTTCCCACCTTCGACAAGCTGGGACTTGCCGTGATTCAAAAGCGTCAGCCAATACCATCTCCACGTTTCAAGCCGTCCTTCTTCGAGTTATTGGCGGACCAAATGTTCGTCATGGGTTTTTGGTCAGGCTCGCGAGAGCTTCGGAATCAAATCATGAAGCGATTGCGGAGCTAGACATTCCTACTCCTACGGGATCATTTCCGCTGCGGGAAGACTCCCTTGGACCGTTCCATTAATGATTGTTCACGCGTTTGCCCCTTTTGTATGAATTTCTCCCCAAATTAATCACCATTTCATTGCCTGTTGTCAGGAGGGCCGCCCGTCGCCAACGTCCTTCAAATGGCTCGAAGGCGAGTCGACATCCCCCATGCAGAAAGGCTGAAATGACATGAAAATTTTCTCAACCAAGGCGTTCACGCTGATTGAGTTGCTGATCGTGGTGGCAATTATTGCCATCCTTGCAGCGATCGCCGTCCCGAACTTCCTCGAGGCCCAAGTCCGGGCCAAGGTATCCCGTGCGCGTGCTGACATGCGTACCGTCGCCACTGCCCTGGAAGCCTACAATGTTGATTGGAATCATTACCCATGGACAATCAACGACTTCAGCCAGGACCTTGATGGATATGGCACTCCTCGCGTCTCAGACACCTTGACCGTCCCGAATTCCATCACCACTCCCATCGCCTACCTCACCAGCCATCCACCAGACCCCTTCAAGCAGGGCCGACGCATCAATGGTCCCTTCACAGGAGCCTCCGAGGGACGGCCCTACGAAAGTGGGAATCCCCGCGACCTTACATTCCTTTACCTGAACATGACCCAGGATCGTTACTGGAATGATCAGGGGCAGCCTTCATTTTACAGTGTCGCCAGTGGTTCCTGGCAGCGCCAGGTTGATGTCTGGGGGCTTTGGCAAATGCGGAGCATGGGTCCAGCCGGTCTTTACCCGGGTGTTGGCGAATATACAAACGCCAATTATACAAGCATCAATGCCATCTATGATCCGACTAATGGCACGGTGTCACTCGGTATGGTCATTCGTACACAACGTGAATCTGAAGGTGGCCAGAAAGCAGCAACCGAGTAAATTGATGTAATTCTTCATCCAACTCCAAAGGGGGGGCGTCGGCCGACTTGTCTATCAGGTTGGCCGGCGCTCTTTTTTGTGGGCAAAGTTGCCTTGCGTCATCAAGCAGGGGGGACTCTGATGGTGATGGTTGCCACCTTGATGCGAAACCAGCCAAGGCAATTCTTCCCCATGCACATTCTTCTCCTCCAATGCGAACTGCACCTCACCGACTCCCACTCCCTGAAGGAGAAACGGGGAGTTCTCAAGCCACTGCTCAACGAGTTGCGGCGGGACTTCAATATTTCCGTCTCGGAGGTCGATCACCATGACGTGTGGCAATCAGCCGTGCTTGCAATGGTTGCGGTGAGCGGCATGAAGGCGTCCCTGGAGCGCATGGATCGGGAGGTTGCCGAGCGCATCGAATCGAATCCGAATCTTCAGTTGGTGGCCCTCGAGCGCGAATGGTTGTAAATCGCGTCTATACATGCCTCTTTACTTCAAGGGTTCCCCACAATGGGGACAATGATTCCAGGCGCCGGAACCGTCCTTCCCGTCACTGCTTTCCTCCTCTTCCCTTCGGCGCTTCTTCTCCAACACTTCGCTGAACCCTGATGCCAGAATGCCTGCCGGAAGGGCAAAGAGCCCGATCCCCAGGATGGCCACGAAGCCTCCAAAGGTTTTCCCGAGGGTTGTCACGGGGTATATATCCCCATAACCGACGGTGGTGAGGGTGGCGATGGCCCACCACATGGAGGCGGGAATGCTGGAGAATTCCTCCGGCTGTTCCCCCCGTTCCGCGAAGTATATCAGGCACGAGGCAAGCAACAACAGCAGGATGGTGTGGGACATGGTGACCAGCAACTCATGCCTGCGGCTCCTGAGTACATGGGTCATGAGCTGGAGGGACTCGGAGTACCTGCTCAGCTTGAGAAGTCTGGCGACCCGCAGGAGGCGGAGGATCCTGAGGGGGCGACCGTCCAATTCGCCGACGCCAATGACGCTGGCGAGCATCAATATTCCGGGAAGAATCGCCAACAGATCAATAAGCGCGTAGGGGGTCCTCATGTACTTGAGCCTCCCCCTGATGGCGCCCTTGTACTTGGGGGAAACCGTACATGACCATACCCTGGCAGCATACTCAAAGGTGAAGAGGAAGAGCGAGAACATCTCGAACTTGAGAAGTGGCCTGCCGAATTGTTCGTCTATAAAGGCGACGGTGGAGATGATGGCAGCAATGACATTGAGCAGGATGACCACGAGGATCATCATGTGTATGAACTTCTTGATGCCGCTCAGGCCGGATTCCGGCTCGAGGGCCTCCCATGTCTTCTGCTTCCACTTCTCAAGCATGGCGTTCCTCGGCGGTGGTTACCGAATCTCGATGACCCAGGGCATAAAGGCCAGCGGCGTGGCGGTGTTCTCGCGAATCTGAAGCAGAAATCCGATTGTGTTCCTGGCTTCCCTTGGAAGGATCAGTTCGGCGGCCTGGAGGAGTATCTGCATGTCCCCCTGGAATCCACGGCCCATGTTCATGGTGATTCCCGAGGAGAAGAGGTTTTCCAGCATTTCAAGGAGAGTCGGCTCCTTCGGATAGACGACGACCCTTGCATCGGGTGCGTCGGCAAGTTCCCGGGCGACGGCAATGGCCCGGGAAAGGCCGCCGAGTTCGTCGATGAGCCCGACATCAAGGGCTCGTGTTCCTGTATAGACACGCCCCCCGGCAAGCTCCAGCAGCGCGTCATGATCCATGTTTCTGGCGTTGGCTGCCTTGGTTGTGAAGGTCTCGTAGATTTCGTCGATGATTTCCCCAAGGAGGGCACGTTCCCGGTCTGTCCAGCGGCGGGCCGTGCTGTAGAGCTCGGTGTTTTCGCCGCGGTGGAGGTGTTCCCTGTGGATGCCGATGGAATTGAAGGTTCCCTCCATGCTGAGTTTTCCACCCACAACACCGATGGACCCGGTCAGGGTGGTGGGTTGTGCCAGGATCTTGTCGGCTTCCATGGCAATGTAATACCCGCCGCTGGCAGCCATGCTTCCCATGGAAACAACAATGGGTGTCCCCTTGTGGCGAATATCGGCGAGGGCGTTGTGGATTCGATCGCTGGCGATGGCGCTTCCCCCTGGTGAATCCACACGGATCACGATGGCACGAATGGAATTGTCCTTGGAAATGTCGTCGAGGATTTCCAGGAAGTCCTCGCTCGCGACGGCCTGTTCAATAATGAAGGGATTGAATTCCCCGGAGCGCCCGTCAATGATCGGGCCTTGTGCATAGACAAGGGCGATGTTGGTCGGCGCTGCCGGTGGGGTGCTGCGTCGTCCAAAGCCACCCCCGAAGAGGTCGGCCATGCTCGGCATGCGCGGCGCCTGGCGACGTGGCGTTGCGTAGCGACTGTCAAAACTCAGTTCCCTGCCCACCTCCTCCTCCATGTGTGTCCTGAGGTCCGGAAGGTGAAGCATGCTGTCGATCAGGTTCAGTTCCACGGCTCGGGTGCTTGTGTAGGGCCCGCCTGTAAGCAGGTCGGTGGCAAGCTCCTCGTCGAGTTCCCGGTGGCGGGAAAGGGAGGACACGGCATGACCGAAAAGATCATCGAGGAGGTCATTCATCTGCTCCCGGGTCTCGGCAGTCATGGAGGATTCCGTGAATGGCTCGAAGGCATTCTTGTAGGCACCGGTCTGGATTGCTTCCGCTTCCATGCCAAGCTTCGCCAGTGTCTCCTTGAAGTAATACAGGGAGAACCCGAGTCCGGCCAGGTCGACAACGCCCACGGGGGACATGCTGACATGGGTAGCCGGTGTGGCGGCGATATAGTCGATGATGGTTCCGGCATCGTAATGAACGTATACCGGCTTGCCGGAGTTCCTGAAGGTGACGATGGCCTCCTGGAATTCACTCGATTGGGCGTAGGTCCACATTGGCATCTCGTAGCGGACAAGCACGGCGGCAACATCATCGTCCGTCGCCGCACGATTGAGAGCATCGACCTTCTGACGCAGGTTCGTCACCGGGGTGGAGAAAAAGGGGAGTGCGGGGGAACGATCCACGACAAGCCCGGAGATATTCAGCACGGGAACGGTATTCCCATTGGCCGAGGCCGTGTTTCCCGGAAGGAGCAGGCTGGTTGTGGCAAGGGCAAGAATGGCGATCTGGCAAAGGTATCTGGTCATGGAGGACTCCTTAAAGTTTGGGCATGGAAGGGTGTTTTGCGGTGGGGGCGGTTGTCAAGAACATGGCATCCCCATAGGAGAAGAAGCGATATCGCTGCCTGATTGCCTCCTGGTAGGCAGCTAGAAGACGATCGTGCCCCACCATGGCGGATACAAGGAGGAGAAGGGTGGAGCGGGGGAGGTGAAAGTTGGTGATCAGTCCATCAATCACCCGGAACTGATAGCCGGGGGAGATCAACAGGTCGGTTGTCCCCTTCCCGGATGCAAGATTGTCACTGGTTTGTGCAACGGCTTCAAGGGTGCGGACGCTTGTCGTGCCGACGGCAATGACCCTGCGCCCTTCACTGCGGGCCGCATTGATCGCTGCAACGGTCTCCTCGGGAACTTCATACTCCTCGAAGTGCATCCGGTGGTTGGCCACCTCCCCTCCCGGTTCCATGGTCTGGAACGTGCCCGCGCCCACATGGAGGGTCACCCGCGCTGTGTGGATTCCCATCTCCCGAAGCTGGTCAAGAAGTTCGGGGGAGAAGTGAAGCCCGGCGGTTGGGGCGGCAACGCTTCCCTCCTCCCGGGCATAGACGGTTTGGTATCGCTCCCGGTCCTCGGGCTTGTAGGACGCTTCGGCGCCCCCCTCGGAGATGCGTTTCTTGACAATGTATGGAGGGAGGGGAAGCTGCCCATGGGCCTCCAGAAGGGAGCGAAAGGATTCGGGCGGGCAAAGAAACCGGACACGCCGCGCCCCTTCCCCCAGCCGTTCCCCAACTTCTGCACGGAGGGAGCCATCGGCACCAAGTGTGACAATCTCGCCCTCGCGGATTTTCTTTCCTGGGCGGACAAGTGCGCTCCAGGTGGTGGGGGAGTCCTCCTCACGATGCAACAGGAGCACCTCCACGGCACCGCCACTGCTTCTTCTCCCGGTAAGCCTGGCGGGGATGACCCGCGAATCGTTGACGACCAGCAGGTCCCCGGATTGGAGGAAATCCGGGAGCTGGGAAAAATGACGATGAAGGGGTGTTGACCCGGGATCGGAAGGAAGGACCATCAAGCGGGACTGCTCCCGCTTCGGCGCGGGATCGGTGGCGATGAGATCGTCGGGCAGGTCGTAATAAAAATCGTCGACGTTCAAGGGGCGCTGTTGTCCTTTGGGTCAGGTTGTCCGGTGGTTCCCGCTTTAATGCAGGGCGACAATACAGGCACCAGAATTCTGGAGGGTCTTTTCATGATCATCGGCAGGATACTTTCCGTCCATGTGGGCAAGGCAGCCGAGTTGCGGGGCAAACCCGGAAAGAAGTCGGCCATTGACAAGCGCCCGGTGCAAGGGGCGGTTGCATTGGGGCGGTTTGGGTTTGAAGGCGATGTTCAGGTCGACCGGCGATATCACGGTGGCCCCTTCAAGGCGGTTTGCGCTTATTGCTCCCATAATCACCGCTATTGGGAGGAAAGCTACGGAGTCACCATGCCCCCGGGATCGTTTGGTGAGAACATTCATTTGGAAGGCGGGGATGACGGGGAGGTCTGTCTCGGTGACCTGATTGGCGTTGGTGATGTGCGCCTGCGGATCTCCGGCCCCCGCGGCCCCTGCTCGAATCTTGGGGCGCACTGGGGTCTGAAGGATCTCCATTTGCGGGCCAAGAAGGAACGAAAGACAGGGTATTATCTTTCTGTTGAGGAGCAGGGAGTAGTCGAGGCGGGAACGGACCTCGTCCTCCTGGATCGCCCCCACCCCGAATGGACCATCACTTCGATCTGGAACGTTTTGGACGGCCCCGTTCCCTCGGTGGAGGAAATCCGGTCGCTCCAGGAGAACCCCTTTCTGGACGAGGACTGGGCCCCAAACCTGCGAAGTCTTCTTCGTCGGGCGGATAAGAACGCCGCCACCTAAAGAATCCGGCAGGACGGGGAGCTGTGGGACCATTGGATAAAGGGACGGTTTTCACCAGGACGCGATTTCAGGCGCTCGCAGTCCTTGTTCTTCTTCCGTGGTTGTCGTGGGCGAACCACGAAATGCCCATGCGCGTCGATGCTCCTGCCGATGCACGGGCGATACGGGAAGAGGAGCAAATGAAGATCTTCTCCCAACTTGCCCTCGATGCTGGAAAGGCGGTCGGCCTTGAATCGATCCAGGTGGCGATCTCCGATGAAAAGGCGGCGCTCCTTCAACAGGGGGGAGTGATTTCATCAACAAACCAGGCCCTGCTGGCGGGGAAGATCCTCCCTGTATATCGCCAATTTGACTTTTCGACCGCCCCTTGGGAGCGCCCTTCACCAGAAGGCTACATGTCGACCACCAAAGCGGGGGGCATGTCCTGGACGATTGCCGTGGAAAGCCCGGGAGCGGATGGAATGCGGGTTCTCTTTCAGCAGATGGATTTGCCAAAGGGTGTCGAGCTGTATATCTACTCACTGGAAGCGGACCCACCCCAAGTCGTCGGGCCGTACATGGGCAGGGGGCCGCACGATGGCGGGGAATTCTGGTCCGGATCCGTCGCGGGCGGGCAGGCGTGGATTGAGGTTGTCTTCCCCGACCCCTCAATGAGCAAAAACAGTTCTTTGGAAATTGGCGCCGTGGGTCATTTGGGCGGGCCTGTTTTCAGCAGGGAATTGGAGACCGATAAAAGCGAGGAATGCTTTCTGGAACCGGCCTGCATGGGCGGGGGAGAATTTCCCCAATGGACGAGCCTGCGCCACGCGGTTGCCCAGCTTTTGTTCCCACTGGATGGGCAGTTTGGAATTTGCACGGGGACCCTTGTCAATTCCGCCAGCGAGCAGCCATTTCTCCTCACGGGGGATCACTGCATCAATTCCCAATTTCGGGCAGCAAATACCGAAGCCTTCTGGGATTATCATGCGACCAGTTGTGGCCAGACGTTCTCAAATTTCTTCCCCTTTCCCCGTACCGAGGGGGCCGAATTGCTGGCCCGTCGATCGGAAACGACGGGGAATGACTTCAGCTTCCTCCGCTTCCTCAATGCACCACCCCAGGGAAGGTCATACGCGGGATATACAACGGTAAACCCGGCGAATGGTACGACGCTGTATCGCCTCCACCATCCCGATGGGAGACAACTTCATTACACCCGGCAGGACGCCGCCAGCCGTCGTTTCAATTGCGGGGGATATATTTCTTCGAACTATACACATTCCATAAGGCGATTGGGAGGTGTGATGGGAGGAAGCAGTGGGTCCGCCCTGCTTGACTCGCAGGGTCGCATCACGGGGCAACTCCTCGGCGTCTGCCCGGGACCGGGTTCCCTCAACCAATGCAGCACCAACTTTGATTACCTCGACGGGAGGTTTTCAATCACGTACCCGATCATCCGCAATTGGTTGGAGGAAACCATCGTCCGGCCGGAGAACGACGATTTCGCACAACGTACCCTGCTGGTTGGTAACAGCGGTCTCGTGACTGGCACGAGCGTTCACGGAACGAAGGAACCCGGCGAACCCAATCATGCGGGGAATTCGGGTGGTGCCTCCGTCTGGTGGGCATGGCGCGCCCCGGCCAATGGCACTCTCATGGTGGAAACATGTGGGAGCAGCTTCGATACGACCCTTGCCGTCTATACGGGGAACAGCGTCGGCAGCCTGGTGAATGTTGCCGCCAATGACGACGCGTGTTCCCTGCAAAGCCGGGTCACCTTCGATGTCACGGAGGGGATCGAGTACCAGATCGCGGTGGATGGCTTCAATGGGCAGACAGGTGACATTGTTCTCCGTTGGGAGTTCGAGCCGCGTGGGGTGATTGGGTGGTTCTTCTACTGACTTCTTGACATTTCTCCTTCAGGCACCGATTAAATAAAAGTTTAAACAAAACAGCCGAAAACCCTTGGCTCCCCAATGGAGCGGTGCATATTGGCCCAAGTGGAAGCCGGAGCGGTCCAACCCCCATCCGGCCAATTTTCAATGTCAGGGGAGAGACTCCCAGGATGAAAACAGTTGAGGCCATTTTGATTGGCGCCGGTCAGCGGGGGCATGAGGCGGTTGGTGCCTTTGCCCGTCGACGGCCAAGGGAATTGAAGTTCGTGGCGGTGGCCGAACCGGATGAGGGCCGCCGCAACCGTTTTGGAGACGCCCATGGAATCCCGGGCGAAAACCGGTTTGCTGATTGGCGCGAGGTTGTTGCCCGTCCACGCCTGGCGGACCTTTGTTTCAACACGACCATGGACAAGGCACATCTGGAATCCTCGCTCTCACTTCTCGATGCGGGGTACCATCTTTTTCTGGAAAAGCCGATGGCCGACACCCCGTCCGGGTGTCTCCAGATCGCTGAAAAGGCGATGGAGAAGAAGCGCCTCCTCCAGGTGTGCCATCCGCTTCGTTATTCCCCGTTCTATACAAAGGTCAAGGAACTCCTTGATGGGGGCGCAATTGGCCGCATTCTTTCCATATCCATGGTGGAGAATGTGGCGTTCTGGCATTTCGCTCACAGCTACGTGCGTGGGAACTGGCGCCGGGTCGAGGATTCCGGGCCGACGATTTTGACGAAGTGCTGCCACGACATGGATGCCGCCACCTGGCTGGTGGGGGAGAAGGTGCGCGATGTATCCTCCTACGGGTCGCTCCGTTATTTCAGGGAGGAAAATGCGCCTCCGGGGGCTCCAAAACGTTGCACCGATGGTTGTCCGGTGGAGGAGTCCTGCCCCTATTTTGCCCCGGCATTTTACCTTGGGACGGCTGGTTTTGGCTGGCCCATTTCCCGGGGGACGGTGGAGGACACCCAGGAAGCCCGCTTAAAGGCCCTCAAGGAGGGTGACTACGGCCGTTGTGTCTATAAGTGTGATAATACAGCGGTCGACAACCAGGGTGTCGTGGCGGAGTTTGCAGATGGGACCATCTTTAATTTCGCCCTGGTCGCCAATTCAGTCTCCTGCTTTCGGACAATTCGCGTCATCGGAACTGACGGGGAATTGAATGGCAAGGCGGAGGAGCGGGAAATCCGTATCACCCGTTTTTCCCAGGGATTTGCCGATGAAGCCACCCATCAGGTCCACAACACCGCCATTCTGGATGGTGCCCATGGGGGCGGAGATACCGGTGTCATCAGTAACTTTCTCCGCTGCTACCGGGAACAGGATTACGATGGAATGAAGGCATCACTGGAAATCGCCCTGGAAGGTCACCTGCTGGCCTTCGCGGCGGAACAATCAAGAACCGAGCGGCGTTCCTTTTCAATGGATGTATATCGCCAGTCGCTGAACCACTGACCACGGAGAAAACAAATGAAAACAATGCATTGGTTGATTCCTTCGGCAATTCTCCCGCTGCTCCTTGCGTCCTGTACAACCCGGGAATTGGGTACAACCCCGGCCAAGCCTGCGGTTAAGGCAGTTGGTGATACGGCCGCGGTGATCGACGAGGAAGCCGCTTCCCAGGATTATCCCGACTATATTGAGGAGCGCGTTGGTGACCTGTATCTCAAGTACGGCCAAAGCCCGGGTGTTGTCCTGCGTGCCTTTGACATTCCCGTGCTTAACAGCAGCCTGATCGCCGTCGTTACCCCCGGTTGGGGTGATCAGTATTACGTCAGCTTCAACAATATGACCCTGATGAGGGACTCCAGGGTTGAGGATTATGAAGGGGGCAGGCGGATTGTTATTCGCCATGAACTTGCCGAGGAATACGAATCACCATTTACAGCCACGGAAACCCATGCCATCCTGCCGAACAATGTCTATAAGGTCACGCTGGACTTCGAATTTGACAGCGATGATCCGGCGATTCTTGAATGGCGTGTTGGTGGTTTTAATCCCAACCTTGTGGCTGGCGTCCCCTTCACGGCGAACTTCCCGGATGAAACGGTCACCGGGGTGACTCCCTACGAGGCCCAGGGAGCAACGGCAGCGGTGACCACGGTCGCCCGTGCCTTCAATGATCTCACCATCAATTCAAGAATTGGGGATATAGTCATTGAGTCCATTCCGGACAATGACCTGGTTCTCTTTGATTATCGCAAGAACGCCTACGCCATGGATGACAACCCGATGTTCTGGTTCGGATATCTGGAGCGTCCCATCCCAGCACGGCAGAAGATGCGTTATGAATATTCGATCCGGCTTCCGGAAAAGCTGACCGACGATTCCACAAGCAGCGGCACCCATGTCGTCGATGCCGCGGTTTCGGAGGAGGAAACCGTCCGTATTCCGAACCTTGAACGGGATTTCATCATCCCGAAGCCCAAATCTGTTGTCTATACCGATGACACCCTCCTGATCGACGAAAACACGGTGATCTACATGGGGCCGGATCCTGGCGAGGGCATCCGCACCGCCGTGGATTTCCTGCTCAAGGACCTTGCGGAAATATACGAAATCCATCCCCGGGTTGTCGAAGGGCCGGTTCCTGATAATGTTCCCAACGGCTCGATCCTCCTTGGAGAAGTCGAAAGGTGGAAAGACCCGGCAGCTTTTCTTTCCAAGGCGGGCCTTTCCATCCCTGAACACCACGAGGGATATGCCCTCCATGTTGGTGATGGGCTGGTCCTCATTGGCGCCAACACGGAACAGGGTGTCTTCTACGGCGTCACGACGCTGGTTCAGCTGGTCAGCGTGACCCCCAACGGTATTGGTTTCCGTGGTGCCGACATCATGGATTACCCCTCGCTGGACTTCCGTGGTGTCCATGCGTTGTCTGGAAAGAATGCCGGAGACCAGATCGCCAAGGCCGTCAGGGACCTGATGGCCCGGTACAAGATGAATGCCTTCATCTGGGAATGTCAGTATATCATCTGGGACAACGCCCCGGAATTGGAACACCCGCAATACGCGATGACCAAGGCGGATGCCCAAAAGGTGATCGACTCCGCATCACGGTATTTCGTGGATCTGATCCCGCTGGTTCAGTCCCTCGGTCACAGCGAGTGGATCTTCACCAACGGGCATAACCTCGACATTGCCGAGGATCCGGAAACGCCGTATGCCTACAACCCGACCAACCCGAGAACCTACGAGTTTATCTTTACCATATTCGAGGAGGCCCTGGAATTTTTCCAGCCCACGGGCTTCCACATCGGCCACGATGAAGTGACCATGCGCGGGCGTTTCCCCTACAGGAGCAGGGACTCGGGCCTTTCCGTCACCGATCTGATCATGATGGACACCATCAAGCTGAATGACTGGTTCCGCGAGCGCGACATTGATGTCTATTTGTGGGGGGACATGTTCCTCCACTCGTCCGAGGCACCTGATGCAACCTTTGCTCCCACACCTGAGATTGCAAAGGAACGCCGCGATCGCCTTCCCAAGGACATGATTGTGGTCGACTGGCACTACCAGCCCGTGGCCGCTGCGGAATATACATCCATTCCCCTTTGGCGCGACGAGGGCTTCGAGGTCATCGGTGCCGGATGGTACACCCCGGCGAACATCCACCAGCTTGCCATTGCCTGCATCGAGGCAGGCGTTCGCGGGTATCTCCAGACCACCTGGGCGGGGTTCAACTTCCGCATTGATGGAAACGAGGCGGCCTGGTATCAATACTGGGTCTATATCACCGCGGCCCATTACGCCTGGTCGGGCGATGAGCGGACACCCGATGCCCTCCCCTTTATTCCCAAGGATGAGTTCATCAATACATGGTTCCGCACCAAGCCCCTGCTGGAGGAAAGAACCGGGCGGTTCATTGATCTTTCCCCGGCATTCAATCGCTCGGTCATTGACCGCGACGGGACGGAATGGCTCGGCTACGGCCCAGACAACGATTTCCGCTCACTTCCCAAGGGGACGCCCCTCATGGGCGAAACGGTCTTCAGTCTCGTTGATGACAACGAGGAAAATGGCGCCCTCCTCCTTTACGGAAAGATGAATCCCGCCGGCTCCTTCCCCGAGCTGGTCGAGTTGAAGGTCGATGGTCTTCAGGCGAGCGAACTGCGCTTCCTCATGACAACCACCTTCCCCACCGCCGAACACTCCGAGGTCGGTTCC
>JAFIGB010000122.1 GCA_020831705.1 Candidatus Sumerlaeia bacterium
GCGTGGGGGTCGGGGTGGGTTCCACTCCATCAAGGGCAATCGCCTCGGTCTGGGTAAACTGGAACTCGAAGGGAATCGGAGGAAGATCCATCCCATCAGTCCCAATCAGCCAGTTCGAAGGGTTTGTGCCGAACCTTTCAATGAGAATAAAGGTGACCGGTGCTGTCGGGTTGGGACGGATTCGAAAGCGCAGGCGCCCGAAAATCGGCTCGGAGGGCCTGCTTGAGTTGATATTTGTCGCGAAAAAGGCCTGAGTTGTGACAAGCATCGTCCTGCCATTGATTTCCCGTTCCTCCACCGTATTGGTGCCAACTCCCGGGCGCCATCCACCGGTACCATTTCCCGAGCTGACGAACTCGAGGTCACCCTGGGGAAAGGAAAGGGCCACATTGAATCCCGCAGGCCGCAGGCCGGTGTTGTTCTTTCGGATTCCCATGATCACTTCGAACTCATCCATCGGCTCGAAGTCCTGATTGGGATCGGCAAGCTCAAGATACCACTCGACGGGTTCGTCGGCATGGAGAAGGGAGGGGGCGACAAGGAGCCCGCTGTAAAGAAGAATGAGAAGAAACAGGTTAAGGAACCTTGGGGTGGTCATGAGTTGTATCCTGGGGTCAAATTCTGGGAGGCTTGGACTTAGTCGGCACCGCACTACCGACATCGAGAACATTTACGCTGGCTGTCGCCCGGTCAACTGGAATTAAAAACCGGCTCCATCAGGACGAAAAACTCAGGGCGCGGAACCATTTGCCCCAGCCCCGGAAATTGTGCTGAGGTATCGACGCCATGGGGAAGCCCGTGGCCCAATATCTTCATGCTCAGATGTCGATCCGGAGCAATATTGTCCTCCGGATCTTGAGACACAACAAACAGGAGTCCCACACGGTGAGCGCAAAAACACCCGTAACAATCGCCTACGGCGACGGAATCGGCCCGGAAATCATGGAGGCAACACTCAAGATCCTCGATGCAGCCGGCGCCGCAATAGACAAGGAAGTCATCGAAATCGGCCGCAAGGTTTACGAGGCGGGTCACAGCGCCGGAATCCCCCCCGAAGCGTGGGAATCCCTTCGTCGAACCAAGGTGTTCCTCAAGGCCCCCATCACCACCCCCCAGGGATCGGGCTACAAGTCGCTCAATGTCACCATCCGCAAGACCCTCGGCCTTTACGCCAACGTTCGCCCCTGCCGGGTTTACTCCCCCTTCGTGCGCACCCTCCATCCCGACATGGACCTGGTGATCATCCGTGAGAACGAGGAAGACACCTACGCCGGTATCGAGCACCGCCAGACCGACCAGGTCGTCCAGTGCCTCAAGCTGATCTCCCGCCCCGGATGCGAGAAGATCGTTCGTTACGCCTTTGAATATGCCGTGAAGCATGGCCGCAAGAAGGTCTCCGTCCTCGTGAAGGACAACATCATGAAACTCACCGACGGCCTCTTTCACCAGGTCTTCAAGGAGATCGCCGAGGAGTACCCCGGCATCCAGACCGACTCATGGATTATTGACATCGGTGCGGCGCGTCTTGCCGACACACCGGAGATTTTCGATGTCATGGTCATGCCCAATCTATACGGTGACATCCTTTCCGACATTGCCGCCCAGATTACCGGCTCGGTGGGCCTTGGCCCGTCGGCAAACATCGGTGAAAACATCGCCATGTTCGAGGCCATCCACGGTTCGGCGCCCCCCATTGCAGGCCAGGACATTGCAAACCCGTCGGGCCTCCTCCTTGCGGCTGTCATGATGCTCGTCCACCTGGACGACCCCGAGCCGGCCACCGCCATCCATAACGCCTGGCTGAAGGTCATCGAGGAAGGCATCCACACCGTGGATGTATATACGGAGAAGGGCTCGCGGAAGAAGGTTGGCACGAAGGAATTTGCTGAAGCCATCATCAAGCGCCTTGGCACGACACCGGAAACCCTCGCCCCCGTCAAATATGAAAAGCTGGACAGGGATCTCCCCACCCACGAGGAAATGCGCCCAACCACGCGACCACGCGCGAAGAAGGACCTTGTCGGCGTGGACATGTTCCTCGATTGGAATGCAGGCACACCGGATGAGCTTGGCACCAAGTTGTCCAAGGTCGATTCCGGCCCCCTCAATCTCGTCATGATCACCAACCGTGGCGTCCTCGTCTGGCCAAAAGGCATGCCGGAAACCTTCTGTACGGACCACTGGCGCTGCCGCTATCTTTCACCCGATACCAACAACCCCATCATCAAGCACGAGGACATCATCAACCTCCTCGGCAAGGCACGGGCCGCGGGATTCGACTTCATCAAGACGGAAAATCTATACAACTTCGACGGCCATCCCGGCTACTCCCTCGGCCAGGGGCAATAACCCTCCGCTTCAACAACCACAACCAACGCAGCACAATGGCCCCGGGTTATCCCGGGGCCATTTCCACGTCTATATCGAATTGCAATCCATCGTGGGCGAGGTCGATGCCCTCGGGAAGCTCGCGGTTGGTCGTCGCATGATCAAGGTCATGGGTGATGTGGGTAAACCAGGTGTGTTCGGCCCCGATTTCCCGGGCAATGGCGGTGGCCTGCTCGACGGTGAAATGGGTGGGATGAGGGCGATGGCGCAGCGCATTGAGGATCAGAAAACGGACGCCACGAATGGCCTCCAACGTCGCCGGGGGCAGGAAGCTGCCGTCGGTGATATACGCGAAGTTCCCAAAACGAAATCCAAGGATCGGCAGCGCGCCATGGTAGGCAACAAGGGGAGTGACGGCGACACCCGCTGCATCGAAGGGGCCCTCCACCGGGATCAGGTCCAGTTGGGGGACACCTCCACCATTCTGCATCGGATGGAAGGCGTAATCATACCGCCGACGCACATCGGCAAGGGTGTGCGGGGAACCGTACACCGGAATTGCGTGGCGCTGCTTCCAGTTGTAGAGCCGCAATTCGTCGATACCCGAAACATGGTCGCTGTGGGCATGGGTGAGCAGGACCATGTCCAACCGGTTGATCCTGTAACGGAGGGCCTGTTGGCGGTAATCCGAACCACAATCCACCAGGATCGTTTTCTCCTCGTTACGAAGGAGAATGCTCGAACGAAGACGACTATTATTGGGATCATCGGAGGTACAGACGGGACAATCGCAGGTGATTACGGGAACCCCGGCACTTGTCCCGGTACCGAGGACGACGACTTGAAACTGGGAGGAACTCAAGGAAACGGGGAAACCTCATGCGCCCGGAATCAGGAGGGCGGATTTGACACCACCGATCGCTGTTTATCCCGACTCGGGAAGGGCGACAAGGGCAACCTGATCCTCATGAGGTAAGGGGCAGGTACATGGTACCCCCCACGGGAGCCGGGATTCTTTTTCCCTAAAAGTTCTTTTTGGCTTTTTTGCTTTTGGCTCGGCGACCGGACAGTCTGGCAAGCGCGGGTTGCGCGTTTGGGGCACGAACCA
>JAFIGB010000127.1 GCA_020831705.1 Candidatus Sumerlaeia bacterium
AACGATAATGTCCCGGGACGGGGTGGAAATGGGGGTGGCCTGATATTCATCATGGCCCATCAGGTCGAGGGTGGCGGGATCATTCACTCCGACGGTGAAAATGGCCAGGGAACGTCCGCCCATCCAAATGTGGCTCATGATGCTCCTGGTGGGGCCGGGGCAGGTGGGACGATTATCCTTCGTGCCAATAATGTGGCAGACACCATTACGCTCAGGGCAAACGGCGGCACGGGTGGAAATCAATTCTGGGCCAACCCGGTCGGTGCGGAGTCTGAAGGTCCTGGTGGAGGTGGTGGCGGTGGCTATATTGCCATGAGTGGCGGTGGATCACCGACTCGCCTTGCCAATGGGGGAGCAGCTGGTCTCAATAACAGAAATTATCTCGAGCCATTCCCCACCAACGGGGCAACAAATGGTGGTGCGGGGCAGGCTAATGAACTCGTGAATCTGGTGAACTTCTGCCAGGGAACCATTTCGGGCCGTGTCTTTCAGGATTTAAATGGCGATGGCATCGACGCGGGTGAACCGGGGATTGCCAATGTTCCAGTCCTTATCACGCCGGCTGTCGGCTCGCCCTTTACTGTATATACAGATTCCAACGGAAATTACAGCGCTCTTGTGCCCCTTGGCAATACGACCACCACCGTTGACAGCACCAGCTCAAGCATCCCCCCGGGTTCCGTGCCCACCACAGGAAGTGCCCCCGCCTATAACCTTTCACAAACGCTCAATGTGAATAGTCGATCCAACTTTGCAACCACCCCGGTGGGCTTCCAGCAGCGGCAACCGCAGATGGCCCTGACGGAAACGGTGAACGTCGGCGGTGTTGGTTCCGGATCCACATACACCTACACCATCACCTACGCGAACAATGCCACGAACTCCACCCTAGCCTTTGCCAGGAATGTTGTCATTACAAGCCAACTCCCCAACATCGGGGAAAGCGTTCTGGCATCGGGAAACCTTCAGGTTCGCCTCATGAGTACAAGCATTGACTCCGGCCCGTCGGGGAACGTCACCCATGACGGAAACGGAAACATCACCATTACCTTTGACGAGGATATTCTCCCGGGTGTGGGGGGATCGATCACACTGACAGTCAAGACCTACGATGATGAGAACATCAGCAACCCGGCAATGCCATTCCTTGTTGATGACAAACTCTATCACTTCGTTACCCTCAATGGCGAGAACCATGATAATGTCGCCATCACGGAGCTTACTGATTCATCCATTCTCGATGTCTCCGAACCCCTGCTGGTTGAACTCTACTCCTTTGAGATCTTCCGCAACATCGACACGGGATTGCTGGAGATAAAGTGGGAAACCGGTGGTGAATGGGGAACTGTCGGCTTCGACATCTACCGCACCAGCAAATCCGGAGTAATGAATCGCGTGAACGAGGAGATTATTGAACCCCTTGGGTCCCCCCTTGAGGGCGCTCTCTACTCCTATGTGGATCCCCTGCCGTTCCAGGAGGGGGAAACCCGTCATTACCTGTTGGTGGAGACGGAACTTTCCGGTCAGACGAACACCTACGGCCCGGCTGTGTTCCCGAAACAAATCACCTCCGAGACACCTGTCCTTGATTGGGCTGACTTTGGGCAGTAAAGCGCATTAACCCCCGCGGGGCACGAAATCGCGCCTTTTCCAAATGGACCGTTTACACCGGTCAGGGTCTGCTGGTAAGCTCCCTCCATTCCAGTGAGAGAGGAGTCTCACCACACCCATGATCAATGTAGCCATCCTTGGAGCCTCCGGTGCCGTCGGCCAGGAAATGATGAAAATCCTGGAGCAACGTCAATTCCCCCTTGGGAAGTTGAAGTTGCTGACCTCGCCCCGGTCCGCAGGCCGCAAGTTCCCCTTTCGTGGTCGACTCATCGAGGCGGAAGCCGTTAACGAAAAATCCTTCGATGATGTCCAGATCGCCCTGTTCAGTGCGGGAGGATCCATTTCTGAAAAATGGGCACCCATCGCCACCAAGGCCGGTGCCATCGTTGTTGACAATACAAGCGCCTTTCGTATGGACGCCGATGTTCCCCTTGTTGTGCCGGAAGTCAACGGGGACCTTCTCGACAAGAAACCTGCCCGGGGCATCATCGCCAACCCGAACTGCTCGACCATTCAAATGGTGCAGGTGCTCGATCCCCTTCACAAGAAATACAAGATCAAGCGCCTCGTGATCGCGACCTATCAGTCCGTCAGCGGCAAGGGTCTTTCCGCCATCGACGAAATGATGGAGCAAAGCCAGATGATCCTTGAGGGGGAAACTGATGACCTTCCCATTGAGGAATTCCCCCATCAGATCGCCTTCAACATTCTTCCCCATATTGATGTCTTTACAGACAATGGATATACCAAGGAAGAAATGAAGATGGTCAACGAGACCCGCAAGATCCTTCGGGACGATTCGATTCGTGTGACCCCGACCTGCGTGCGCGTGCCGGTAATTCGCGCCCACAGCGAGGCCATCAATATTGAATTTGAGAAGAAGGCGTCGGCGGAGGATGTTCGCGCCCTTCTTGCCAAGGCGGAAAATGTCGTCGTGGTGGATGATCCGGCGAAGAACGATTACCCCCTGGCAATATACGCCGAGGGCCGTGATGAGACCTTCGTGGGCCGCATTCGCAATGACATCAGCAATCCCGACGGCACGGGCATCGACCTTTGGATTGTCAGCGACAATCTGCGAAAAGGTGCCGCCCTTAACGCCGTACAGATTGCCGAGGCGCTTCTCCGCAAGGGAACCGTGAAATAAGAGTCCCTCGGGGAACCCGATGTACTTCAACGCCCATTGCCACCTTGAATTGTCCGCCCTGGGGGGTCGTATCCCCCGGGGCCTTTCCTTTCCTCATTGGCTGGAAAGTTTGGTCAGGACGAAACGGGAAACCACGCAGGATGAAATTCAGGAAGGCATCAAGCGCGCCATCAATCGCATGGTGGACACGGGCACATCCGCCCTGGCGGATATCAATTCGGCGGATATCGCATCGGGGCCGTTGCGCACGGCAGTTGGCGACGGCATCCTCCAGGTTCACCTGTACCATGAAATCTTGAAGTTTGAAGAGGACAAGGCCAACGAGGCTGTCTCAGAGGCCATGGCCAAACAGCACCGGGACTCCCAGGGTGTTGACATGGTCGAGGGGCTTTCCCCCCATTCCCCCTACACAACCACAGGAACTCTTCTTCGTTCCGCCGCGAAGGTGGCCACGGAACGACACCAATGGCTTTGTATTCATGCCGCAGAAATTCCGGAGGAGCGGGAAATGCTCCTTCATGGCAGGGGAGCACTCAGGGACTTTCTCTCCCCGTTTCTTGATCCCAATTGGAAGCCCCCGGGAATGGGGCCGATTCAGTGGTTGGATGCATGTGGCTGCCTGGGGCCGCGCACCCTCCTCGTCCACTGTAATGACATCAATGAAGAGGACGTGAACCTCATCCGGGATCGTGGCGCCTCCGTGGTTGTCTGTCCGGGGAGCCACATCTGGTTCGGCCGGGACGCCTTCCCCCTGGCGCGACTCATTGCGGAAGGAATCCCTGTCTATTTGGGCACTGATTCCCTCGCCTCGAATGATGATCTGGACATGGGCAGGGAAATTCAGTTGGCCTGCGAATTGTCACCCGGCGTCGAGGAGGACACGATTCGACACCTTGCGGACTTCACCAGATTTCGGGATTTCGTTCCCGCGCCATGATTCGCTTCCTGTTGCGCCTTCAATGTCCCAATGACCCATAATACCCCCAGCATCTTCACGGAAAAGGCTCCACCCATGCCCAAGGCCCTTCGAATCCTTCATATAGACACCGAGAAGGGATTCCGCGGGGGGGAACGCCAGGTGTCCCTCCTTGCCCATGGACTTCGTGACCTTGGCCATAAGCAGCTGATTGCAGGTCCGGAAGGAAGCAAGCTCAACGAACACCTTTCGGAAAAGGGATTTCAGGTCGCCAACTGGAAGCCTCCCCTTTTTCTTGGTGCCCGCAGTCCCTTTCTGAGTGCCTGGCTGTCGCGCGTCGCCGGGGATTTCAATGCAGATATCATTCATGCCCACACCGGAAATGGTCATACCGCTGCTGTCCATACCTTTATCGGAAAACGGCCGCTGATCACGACTCGCCGGGTGGATTTTGCAATCAAGGACAACGCACTTTCCAAGGCGAAGTACACGCGACCCGGCCAGCATTACATTGCCATTTCAAAGGCCGTCCGTGATGTCCTTGTCGAAGGTGGAGTCCGGCCCGAGGTCATCGACCTCGTGTATAGCGGCATCGACACAGGGCGTGTCGAGGGAGGGGATCGGGCCAAGCTCCGCGGCGAGTGGCTGGCGGGTTCCGAGGGGCCGATTATCGGTTTCGTGGGTGCCTTTGCCGACCACAAGGCTCCGTGGGTGCTTGCCCATGCCGCCCGGATGATCCGCGAGGAACTGCCCGGTGCGCGGATTATCTTCGTGGGGGACGGTGAATTTCGGGCGCTGCTGGAGGAGATTAGCGCGGACATTCCAGATGCGATCCATCTGGCTGGTTGGCGTGAGGATATAGCCGATTGTCTTGCTGCCTTTGATCTCTTCGTCATGCCATCAAAATTGGAAGGCCTTTGTACCTCCCTCATTGACGCACTGGCCGCAGGTGTTCCCTGCGTATCAACAAACGCTGGTGGCATCCCTGAGGTAATCGTGGACGGGAAAACGGGAGTACTCGTCCCCCCGAAGGACGAGGAGGCACTCGCCAGGGCGGTTGTGGCGCTTTGGAGGGACCCCGATGGTCGGGAGCGATATAGACAGGCCGGGTTCAACCATGTGGGGGAGAATTTCACCGCCGACGCCATGGTCAGGGGAACCCTTGAGGTTTACAACAAAGTCCTCGGCAACAAGTAGCCTGAAGCCAGGTCACCACCAAATTTCCATTCGGAGGCCCTTGGAGTCCACAGGGGGAACGGGTGGGATCCGTTCGCCAGTGCCAAGGGCAATTCTGCGGGCGCTCCAGCAGGCCGCAAGAGCGTCGAGGATGTCGTCCTTTCCGGCAGCTTTGACACGTATATCCCTGGTCATCATGGCGATCTTTTGAAATCCGTTCTTCGCGAGAAGCCGCCGGCGAATCTCCCTTCCCGCCAGGGACTTCTTTCCCTCCGCGATGGGGTTACCTCCATTGAGGGCACGGAAGGACACCTCGGGATGGACCTCCCGTATCTTCTCCTGCAACGCCGGTGTCAGGCACTCATCCACCTCCCGAATTTTCGGGACGATATTATACGCCTGGATGGAAAGGCCAATTCCATGGGAGGAACTCGCCCGATTGACTTGAAGGGCATCGGGGTAATTGGTGACGGACAAAACACCCCGGCAGGGCGCCGAGAAAACACTCGATGTTTTCCCCCTTCCAAGGAGCGCCCGTGCCTCCCGGTCGCATTCGCGACCGCCCGGTTCGGCGGCACTGTATAGACCAATGGGAATATCCACGGCAATACATTGGGCGTCAGGGAAGGTATCCAGAAGGGATGCAAACCGGTTGAAAACCATGAAGGTGAACCGACCGGAATCCAGGTTCAGGGCGGCACCAATCCATCCTGCGGGACAACCGTCGACACCCACAACATGAGGGCCGGCGGTCACGCGGCTCAAACGATCGGAGACCATCCTGTTTCCGCGAAGAGGTTCAGTGCCTCGATAAGGTCCTCGGCGGACTGGAATCGTTCCGCAGGGTTCTTGTGCAGCAATTTCCCGACAATCTCCCACAATTCACCCGGTATATTTTCAAGTGGCTTCGGCGGGGTAAATTGTTGGTGGTAGCTGATCGATCCCCTTGTGAATGGAGGCTTTCCACTGAGAAGTTCATAGAACAAGACCCCGGTGGCGTATAGATCGGTGGCCTGGGTCAGGCTCTCGGCGCGGAACTGTTCGGGGGCCATGTAGAGCGGGGTTCCAAGAATCCCCTGTGAGGAATGGGGAGTGGCGTACTCCTTGTTCACCTCCTCAATGAGGGCTGAAATTCCGAAGTCGCTGAGCTTGGCCTTGCCGGATGCCGTGAGGAGGATATTTGCCGCCTTGATGTCCCTGTGAAGGATGCCTTCGGCGTGGGCGTGGGAAAGGGCGTGGGCAACCTGGCGGATGATCTGGATTGCACGGTGTACGCCGATATTACCCTGGCAGCGCCGGAAGAAGTCCTTCAGGTCTCCGCCGGAAACGTACTCCATGCTGATGTGCTTGCGTCCCCCCTCCTCGCCGAAATCGTGGATGCGCACGATGTTGGGGTGTGCCAGCTTGCGGGCTGCCTTGGCCTCGTGGCGGAAGCGCATCAACGCCTTCTCGTTGTTTGCAAAGTGCTCGGGAAGAATCTTGAGCACCACGATTTCATCCAGTTCGCGATCGTGGGCCTTATAGACAACACCCATGGATCCCGACCCGATTTCCTCGCGCAGTTCGTAACGCCCCTGCGCCCTGTCGGAAAGGGAACCCAGGATTGCCTGGCGTTCCATGGAGCCCTTGCTCGCCTCCGCCTGTCGCTGGTGGAGGGATCGAAGCTGCTCCAGAAGCTCCCGCTGGGGACCGCCAATTTCAAGGGCATCGGTGAGGACCTCCGCCGCCTTGAGATGGTCCCCGTCTTCTGCAAACGCACTGGCAAGTTGCTGATAGAGGGGAAGGGCAGAGGCCCGGTCGCTGAGGCTTTGCAGGGTCGACCAGCAAAGCTGAAGGGCATAATCAAGAAGGTGTAGACGCGCCATGAGCTTGAGCGCCGGGTCGTGATCAGGGTTCAGTTTCAGGGCACGACGGGCCAGTTCATAGGCGGCATCGTCATCGCCGAGGCGCAGCTGCATTTCGGCAACACTGATACACAGTTCGGGGCTGACCGTGGGTTCGGCGTTGATCTTTTGGTTCATCACCGCCGCATACTCGGCGAGGATTTCCATGTTGTCCGGGCTTTGACGATGGGCGAATTCAAGATCCGTGGCGGCTTCTTCCACACGGCCTGCCAGCCGCAGGAGCACCGCCCTGCCAAGACGTGCCCTCAGGTTGTCGGGTGCGCTTGAGAGAATGTCGCCGTATAGATCCATCATCGCCGAAAGGTGATGATGGTAACGGTTCTTCAACCGGGAGAGAACCTCCAGCGCCTGCTCGTTCTTCCCGGCAATGACATGGGCACGTGCCAACGTAAGGAGGATTTCGCCGCTCTCGTGCTCCTTGCCAAGGGATGCCTGAAGGAGTGCCAGCACCTTGGGATGAAGTTCCGGTTGTTCCTGAAGAATTTCGTCAAGATGGCGGGATGCGGACCGGAAGTTCTCCAGGTTCAACTCAATGGAGGCCAGGTGGAGACGCAGCTCCATGTCCTCCGGTTCGAGGGCAACCGCTGCCCGTGCCACGCGATAATTTTCAGAGTCGCGGGAACCCAGCCTTGCATGGGTACGGGCCAGTTCCAGGACAGCTTCGTCATTTCCGGGGCCATCATCGATCAACTCGCTGAGAAGTTCTGCCGCCCTCACGCTGTCACCGGCATCTGATAGACATTGGGCCATCCAATGCTTCACGCGAACATTGCGGGGGAAGGCCTCAAGGAGTCGCTGGAGGATTGCAAGGTCCCCCTTGTTGCATCGCCTGCCATCGTGAAGAAAAAGTTCCATCGCCGCAAGGGTGACCCTGGGCGGCAGTTGTTCCCGAGTGACAACCAGTTCATGGATTTGCCGGAGCGTTTCCCGTGGCAACGGGGGAGCGCAGAAAGTCTTAACACTGTGAAGAAGGTCCACCGTGGCCTCCTCCGCCTTGTTGCTCTCAATGTGCCTGCGGACAATCTTGAGCGCCAGTGCCGGCTTGCCACGCGCTGCCATTCCCTCGGCCATGGCACGCTCGAGAACCTCGTCCTCGGGGTTGATGCGGAGGGCCTGCTCCACGAAGAACCATTTTCTTGGGTGCTCCACACCGGACTCCACAAGAACCCGCGCAACGGCTAGGAGAAACTCCTCGGGGGGATCCTCATCGCTGACTGCCTCAATC
>JAFIGB010000128.1 GCA_020831705.1 Candidatus Sumerlaeia bacterium
TTTGACCACGTCAGCCAGGATGCCCGCCTGAACGGGATGAAGCTGATTCTCAGTGACATTGAAGCGCGAACCGGCGATTTTCCGGTGATCTTCATGGGTGATTTCAATGTGACGGCGGAACGGGACGAGGTCTATCACATGGCCCTGGATGAAACAGGGTTTGTTGATGCGTGGACGGTGGCAAAGGAACGCAAGGGGCCCGTGGCCACATGGAATGCCTTCCGGCCCGTCAACCCCGACTCCGATCGAAGGATCGATTGGATTCTTCTCCGCGGGGACTTCGAAGTGGACCTGTGTGAGACGGTGACATACAGTGAGAATGATCGTCAGGTATCCGACCATTTCCCTGTCTATGCAAAGGTGCGCCTTCAGCTTGAATCGACGGAATAGCGGCCGTTCTGCGATATAAGAGGAAAATAAAGATGGGCCCCTGAAATCTTCCGGGGCCCATTTTGATGACCGTCTGATGGATCAATCGTGATTAATGTGGTGGCAAAAGATTGAGGGGTGGTCCAACAGGGGGCTGGATGCCGTCATTCTTCTGCGAACGCCAGATATTCCCGGCGCTCAATGTGCCGTTTGTCGGGTCATACATCATGGTGGAAAGGTCCGGGCCGGAACCGTCATTGTTGAAAAAGTCCCTGTTGGGGCCGTAGGAAAGCAGGCGATAAGCACCATAAAACTCCCTGGCGTTGAGGGAAGGGCGTGTCAGGAGATCGTAGTAGCGGATCCACTGTTTGCATCCATCAAACTGGGCCATGCCTTCCTGGCCAACAAAGGGATCGGGAAGCCAGGCTACTGTCAGGTAGGCAATGGGGGTGGAAAGGACATTTGCCGGGACAGCATAACACGGTTGGCCACCAACAAGGGGGTCGCCGTAGACATTGGGTTCGCGGTGTTCACGAGGGTAGCGGTTGTTATCAACCTGATAGGATTCGATACCCGTGATGAGGGTGCGCATGTCCGCCTTGACTCTTGCCACTTTGGAACGGGTTTGGGCTTCGAGGAAGTTGGGGACGGCAATTGCGGCCAAAATGGCAATGATTGCGACGACAATCAGCAGTTCGATGAGCGTGAAGCCCGAGGGCTTTTTCGATCCAATTTTTGCTTTCATGGGCTGGAGAAACTCCGGAGGGATGTAAATGCTTCCACATACAGGTTACATTTCTTTCAGAGACCCATCGCTGGTCAAGGGAAACACGACAGCGGGACGTCTTTGCCGGATAATCGCCGTATTCATGGCATTTCTGTGACGGTGGATTTGTGATGAAATGATGAAAATCTTCCACAAAATCCTCCTTCATATTACACAGAAGAGCCATTTTTGCCCGAAAAAGTAAAAATATTTTCAGGGTTTTGGGGATGCTACGTACACGGCGAAGACCGAATTGGAGCAATGAGCCGTGCGGAATGCCCCGGTTTGATGCGGTGGACCTTCCCTGAGTTTGGAGAGCCTGTGCTACTGTGGAATGGCCCTGAATTTCTGGCGAACCCTGAAAATCCATAAATATTTACACAGTAAATTTACATAATAGGGGCGTCCTGGGCCGGTGATTTTGCCGCATGATTTTCACAATGTTCGTGATTGACAGGGGATAATCCCTGTGGAAGCATTGTGTAAGCCTTTTGAAAGGGGTCCACAATTAACATGAAAAAGCTTCTTGCCGTAGCCGCATTTGCAGCGCTCTCATCTGCAAGCCTTGCATTCGACGTTACAGACTACACCGTCGAGAATCTCGTTGAACTTTCCGAACTGGAAGCAGTTACCGCCGCTGGCGTTCGTTGCCGTGGTGTCCTCCACGACCCAACCAACCCGGATCAGGTTCTTCTCTTCGCCCAGGAAGGCACCGATGTATGGTTCCTCACCTACGATCTGGGAACGGAAACACTCTCGGTCATTGGGAATGACACTGTGAACAATCTCAAGGGCGATGGAACCAGCGTCGTTCGTGGAGCCTTCGCAGCCGGAGACGGTCTCATTGTTTATCATGACGGCGCTTCTTTCGGAACGCTTAATGCTGTTGATGTCGCCACGGGAACCTTCATCCCCAATGTGGTTGTCGATACAACCAACCTTGGAACACTTGCCTCCCTTTCCTATCTGGGAAATGACCTCTGGGTTGGGGGACAATCACTCGATGACACCAACGGTGCCGCCATGGATCTCCTCCTCATCAACAGCGACACAGGTGCCGTCACCGTTCTTGAAACCCTCAACAGCATGCAGGATGTTGTGGCAATCGGGAGCGATCGTGCCCTCGTTGCTGATGGTTGGAATCGTCGTCTCTTTGATGCCACGGGAATTGGTGGGACCTATTCCAGCACAAACATTACGCCGGCTGGGTTTGGTTTCCCCGAGCCACGCACCATGAAGGGCATGACGGCTCTTTCCGAGGACTTCTATATCCTTCTTGATAACTCACCGGCAGACTTTGATAATGACATTCTCGCTGTTTGGGACGGAACCAGCATGACTGATCTCGTTCTGTCAGACATCGCCGCTCCCGGTCTTCTATATCCCAACTTCCATACCGGATTGACCCTCGTGCAACCGGACCCGGACACCATCAACCTGTATATCGCCAACTTCAACAATTTCGCTGCAGAGCCGGCACTCGTTCGTCTTACATGGACGCAGGATACAGAAACATCCGTCAGGGACTGGATGATGCACTGATCCCCAACCCGCAGTAATCAGGAAGGACCGGGGTCCCCGTGACTCCGGTCTTTTTCTGACCTGAAACTCCGGAGCGATTTGTGACAAACAGATGGCAATTTCCAGAATACTTTAAGTGGGGCGTTTCTGCTTCTTCCTACCAGATTGAAGGGACGCCCATGAACGGCGAGGTCCCTGCCTCAAACTGGGACAAATTTTGTGCACGACCAGGTACTGTCAGGGATGGGGTATCGGGGCGTATTGCCTGCGACCATCAGAGGCATTTCGAGGAGGACCTAGATCTTCTTGAGTCCTTTGGAATTGAGCACTACCGACTGTCTATCTCGTGGCCACGGATTCTTCCTGATGGGAGGGGGGCTGTTAACGATCAGGGCATTGACTTTTACGATCGTCTGATAGACGCGGCACTCAAACGAAACATCAAGCCTTCCGTGACCTGTTTTCATTGGGACATGCCTCAAGTTCTGGAATCCAAGGGCGGCTGGTTGTCCCGGGAGACGGCGGAGGCATTCGCTGATTTTTGCGGCATTCTTGGGAAACGGTTCGGTGATCGGGTGCAAACCTGGTATACACTGAATGAGCCAAATGTTGTCTGGCGCTTTGGGCACGAGCATGGTCACCATGCGCCGGGGAGGAAACTTAGGGATGGGGCGCTTTATCAGGTAATGCATCACATGTTGCTCGCACACGGTTTGGGCCTTGCGGCGCTTCGCGCCACCACACCGTCATTTGCGCGCATCGGCATTGCGGAGAACCTCTATTCCTACGAACCTGCCCAACCATCCAGGGAGGATGTGAATGCCGCCAAAGAAACCTTTCACCGAATGAACCGCTGGTTTCTCGATCCCCTTTTTCACGGCCACTATCCAGAGGAGGAATGGGATCAGCTGGAGGATGCCGTCCCCAAGGTATTGCCCGGGGACATGGATATTATCTCCATTCCCATGTCGTTTTTCGGCTTGAATCATTATAGTCCCATGGGGGTTGTTTCAGCCGCAGGAGGTGTGCGACCCTTCGAGGACTGGCATCCAAGAACTGATTTTGGATGGCCGATCCGTCAGGAAAGCATCTACTGGACGCTTCGTTTTTTTCACGAGATATACAGGCCGGTTTCCATTGAGATCACAGAGAATGGGTGCTGTTTTCCCGATCAGATTGGGGCGGATGGTGAAATTCATGACAACGCCCGCATTGCCTTTCTTGCCGGTGCCCTTGAGGCAGTATCCCGTGCGTACCAGGAAGGGGTTCCCGTGACAGCCTATTATTTGTGGAGCCTGATGGATAACTTCGAATGGGCCGAGGGATATACAAAGAGGTTCGGCATCATTCACGTAAATTGGGAAACGCTGAAGCGTACCCCCAAAGCCAGCGCCCATTGGTATTCGAGCTTTATCCTCAATC
>JAFIGB010000137.1 GCA_020831705.1 Candidatus Sumerlaeia bacterium
AGGGCAAGCCTCCCCGGATCCACCTCCAGCACCTTGCGTCCAATCTCAATTCCGATGGCGAGTTCATCATTCATGCGGTGATGGGCAATCAACTCATCCGCCAGCTCCAATGCCTCATCGATCTCCCCGTCATCGAGGAGGTGCTTCAGCAGTTCTCGCTGGAGAAGACGGTCACCGGGAAGATGTTCCAGTGCCTTGCGAAGAGTGGCAAGACCTTCACCGGCGGGCTTGACTTCTGCCAGGGAAAGCCACTCGGTCCGTGATTCCTCCCGTCTATCCAGGTGAGCGAGGGTCAACGCATGGGTCTCCCTCCACTGGAGATCGCCCGGGGCAAGGTGTTCAAGGATATAGACGATCGCCTGATGGGCCTCCTCATGGCGGTCATCCGCGAGGGAGCTTTCCACGAAGCGTCCGGCAATGGACAGCGATTCGGCCGGCGACGACAATTCCGCGAGTGATATACAAAGCCGCTCCAGCCGGGACCATGAGTCGGAAAGCGCAAGCTCCATCATGTTTGCCAGGCGAACGAACAGGTCCTTCTTCGTGTGCCCCTTGAGAACCCCAAGGAATCCAAGGTACTCGTCCAGCACCGTCGAGTCGACCTTGAAGGGGCGATTTCCCTTCTTGCTTCCAGGCTGGAGGAGGTCTCCACAAAGATCTGTATAGACACCAGCGGCATCGGGAAGATTGCCGTTTTGCCAGTGGGCCAACCCCTCCAGAAGCTTGAAGGGGGGACCGCCACCCGGCAGGGCAACTGCCTGGGCTGCATGGGCGATGCGGTCCGATTTGGCAAGCCCGGGAATTCGAATCAGCTGGCGCCATACCGCCAGCGATTCCTCACGCGCCCCATTTGAGAAGGCCATTTTCGCCAGTTTTTCAAGAAGTGCCGGTGATTCGGGAAAGGCCTCGCAACCCTCCCGGAGCAATTCCAGAACCGCCTCGGGATTCTCCCGTGCCATGGCATCCGCGACAGCTTTTTCCAGGGCCTCGATGGCCTCCGAGTCCTGCCCTGCCGCCTTGAGGACACGCAATTGGAGGAGGCCGGCCGCCGGGGTGTGGGAAAGCGTTTCGCCCCCCAAACGTGCCAATGATACCGCCTGCTCCACATTTCCGTCGTCGAGGTGGGAGAAGGCCGCCCGTTCCCACAACGAGAGGATGTCGGAAACCTCCATGGATTCCGAAATTTCCGCCGTGCTCGTGGCGAACTCCGAGGGGTCCGGAGCTAGATCGGCAATCCGCATCAGGAGGGGTGTCGCCTCTGTGGCGAGGTCCAACTCAAGGAGCGAGACGGCGGTGCGTTGGAGAATGCCAATGGCTTCGGTGCGCTCGCCAAAGACAATAAGGGTCTCGGCCAGTTCTGCCTGGGCATCGGTCCCTTCAAGGCCGGTCTCCCTTGCCTTGTTCAGGTGGACGTTGGCCGTTTCCATCTCGCCGAGTCGATGGCGAGCGCGGGCCGCTACCAACACACACCGTGCTGCCTGCACCGGCTGATCCTTCCGTTCGTGGACAGCGGCAAGGATCTCCTTGGCGACGGCATTCTCGCGGGTACGACCGAGGATCTTACGCGCGTATAGTTCTGCATTCGCCCACTCGTTGCGCTCCATCGCATTCTTGGCGAGGTCCTCCATGTAGCGCAGATAACTTCCCAGGTCACCCAGTCGAATGCGAAATTCGGCCACCTTCTCCCGGCTTTGCGTGTCCTCGGGGTCCAGGGCGATGACCTTCTCCAGCAGCGGAATGGCCTGCTCCTCAAGTCCCTGCTGTTCGTATAGAAATGCAGCCGTCCAAAGTTCCGGTTTTGCCTCATCCTCGCGCCCCATGGAGAGGAGCAATTGCCCGTGTGTCTCCCGAAGTTCCGCCGATTTGGAGAGGACTTCCATGGCATCGCCAATGATCGCAAGGGCCTCCTCCGACCGACCTTCACCGATGAGCAACTGCGCCCGCTGAAAATACGTGCCCCCCCATGTTGAACTCTTAGGGTGCCTCTTGCGCTGAGCATCCCCGAGAAGGGCCAGAATTTCAATATCCTCGGGACTCTCCTCGTGGAGCCGCTCCAGAATTCCGACTGCCTCGCCCAGTTCGCCCAATTGGGAGAATTCCTCAACGGCCACCAGCCATATTCCCCTCGAATCACGACCTCCCGACTTTTCCAGTTCCAATTCAGCGCGCCATGAAGGAACACGTGTGCGAAAATCATCGAACATCCCGAGGATGGGGAGCGCCTTGATGGCGTCATCGTGGCGTCTTTCCCTGCGGGCCGTCTCGAAGTCCGCCCAGGTCCTTCCACGCAGGTTCTCAAGAAAGGTTTCCGGTATGGGATGATCCAGTTCACGACAAAGGCTGATCACCGCTGCGGGCAGGGGAAGATCCTCGCAAAGGGCATAAAATTCAAGAAGGGACATGGCGTGGGAAGCACGACACTCGCGAACCACACACCGGCAGGTTCCCAGATTGAGATCAACATGGAGGGACTTGAAATTTCCCGAACCGTGGACGGGGCAATGGGCCTTTATGGAGCGGCCCATCCTCGTTATTTCCTCACCCTCCCTGAGGACAAGCCCAAGGACTGCCTCCGGGTCCACCCGTGCGTTGAGTTCGTCAAAAAAATCGGTGGGTGAGGAGGGCATTTGCGAGTCCGTCTTGGGTATCGTCTCAGGTCTGGCTTGATGTCTTGCTTTCTATACCTGCGGGGCTTCCTGACAAGACACCACGCTCCGCTTCCGTGCGGGAGGGTTCGCCTTCCATCGAGTCCTTCCCGTCATGTCATGCCTTCCGGATGTCGATGTTGTCTATCATGAGAATCCCCTCGGTGGCGAGGTTGTCGCGGATGGAAAGCGTGTTGAGGGAATCGGGACGTGAAGTGAGGCGGATTCCGAGGGTCAGTGGCTCGCCATCCAGGAAGGCATCCACGATGTGGCGCTGAAGGTCGATGACGAAACGAATCCTCCGCCACTGGCCCAGTTCGTAGTCGGCAACCTCGTTCTGGACACGCAGGGTGACCTTGTCGGAGCGGGATGTATCCCGGTGAATGACCGTGCTGATGGACTGACGGAAGTCCTCGTCCTTTTCCACATAGAATCCGAGGAGGTACTTGTTCTTGTCCTGGCAGCAGATGTCGAACTCCACCGAGAAACGACCGGAAACGTCGGGGAAGCGGCAGGAAAAATAGGCACTGCCGGTACCACTGCTTTTCTCAAACCGCATGCACCGACCGCCGCCCTCACGCTCGACGACCTTCAGATCGGCATGATCGTGGGCGGCCGCCCCCTTCCAATTGTTGGGGACCGCGCCGAGCTCTTCGCTGTCAAAGCTTTGTGTGTAAAAGATGTCTGTATTTGCAGCGGGTACCGGG
>JAFIGB010000482.1 GCA_020831705.1 Candidatus Sumerlaeia bacterium
GGTGCTTGCTGATCTTGAAACGGGAACGATGGAAGGATCCCGCCCTGTGCCCCTGAGCGATCTACTCGCCATCATCCATTGCGTACTGAACCTTTCTCGTGATACATGCATCAAGGAAGTCGACCTGCCCGCCATGGGCGACCACTAACCGCAAAAAAGAACACCACATAATGCCCAGGAAACCAGAAGAGACACACAGCACCCTGATCGGCAAATCCGCCCCCGCCTTCACCCTCCCAGACCAGGAAGGAAAGAGCCACAAGCTGTCGGATTTCAAAGGGAAATATGTCGTCCTCTTCTTCTATCAAAAAGAGTCAACGCCGGAGTTTCCCTTTACGTACGAAAGCGAGGACCCATGCCCGACACCTTCCTGAAAACAAACCGCCTCTACCTGAGGAAGTTCACGGCGAACGATCTGCTTCTGCTCATGGACTTGGACAGCGATCCGGAGGTTCTGGCCTATCTCAACCCAGGTTCCCTCCCCAATGAGGCATATCTTCGCGATACCATTCTTCCCCGCTGGATAACCTGGTATGAGCAATACAGCGACCTCGGTTTCTGGGCGGCGCACGAAAGCTCCGCGGGCGATTTCATCGGATGGTTTCACCTTCGGCCCACGAAGGAACCCGAAACCGCCGAACTCGGCTATCGCCTCAAGCGTTCTGCCTGGGGAAAAGGTTATGCCACCGAGATGTCTCGGGCCCTTGTTGCGCTCGGATTCCGCAGGCCCGACATCCATCAAATCGAGGCGACCTCAATGGCCGCCAACAAGGCCTCCATTCGCGTCATGGAGAAAGTCGGGTTGCGCTTCGTTGAGCACTATACGGAGCATACGTTTCCAGGCGAAGACAAGCGGGCGGTCCGCTATCGCATCACACGCGAGCAGTTCGAGGAATCCGCAACTGCTGTCTCCCACATCGAAAACGGATAATCCCCATGCCCAAGAAAACCGAAGAGACCCCATCCAAAATGATCAACAAAAAAGCCCCCGCCTTCACGCACGAAAGCACTCTCAAAGGATCCAATACTGATTCAGATCCATATCCTTATGCATGGAGGCATCGGCAGTGCTGTCAGTAATCATCGGCTTACTCCTTCTGGTCATAGGCTCTGAACTCCTAGTTCGCGGCGCGTCGGGTCTTGCATTGAAACTTGGATTACCACCATTGGTGATCGGGCTTACGATCGTGGCATACGGCACAAGTGCACCGGAAGTTTTTGTAAGCGCTAAGGCTGCCATTGATGGCGAGGGTGATATTGCTCTCGGCAACGTCTTGGGCAGCAATATCTTCAATATACTTTTCATACTTGGCCTCAGTGCCCTCGTGAAACCTTTGGTGATCGGTAGCAGCCTTGTGCGAAAAGACGTTCCACTCATGATTGTATCGACACTTGTCCTGTTAATCTTGGCCGCAGACGGGTTGATTGGGCCATAGGAAGGAGTTTTTCTTTTATTCCTCCTCATTGGTACAGTTGTACTTCATCTATACCATGCAAAGAGATCAAAAGGTCATGGGGAACCTCCTGGAAACGGTCTTTCGAACGAGCCAAAGCCTTGGTTGCTGCTTACTGGTTTCGTCATTTTCGGATTAGCACTTCTTGTTTTTGGCTCACATTTATTTGTTGGAGGAGCCATTCTAATTGCCAAGGCACTTGGTGTTTCCGACCTAATAATTGGGCTGACAATTGTCGCTGCAGGCACATCTCTTCCAGAGGTTGCAGCTTCAGTCATGGCCGCATTGAAGGGAGAGCGGGATATTGCAATCGGCAACGTAGTCGGCAGCAACGTATTTAATATTCTTGGCGTACTTGGTTTCAGTGCTTTGCTGGGAGAGCTTGTGGTTGAGGCCCAGTCTCTCTACTTCGATATCCCTGTTCTATTGATGGCTACATTGACTTGCCTTCCATTGTTCTTGACTGGCTTTGTCCTCAGCCGGAAAGAGGGAACTGCTCTCATGATAGCCTACGGGGGCTACGTCATCTTGTTGATCTTATACGGGGCAGGTACCGTCTCTTTGGAGCGTTTGACGGGATTTCTATACTTCATTTTGCTACCAGTATGGGTTCTGATTGTACTGCATGAATTTTTCTCCTACACTAAAACTCGATATTCGAAGTAACCGCAAATTCCATTTTTGAGAAAACGCAAAGGAGTAATCCAGCTCATGTCCAAAGCAACCGATTCCACCACCGCCACCCTGATCAACAAAAAAGCCCCCCCCTTCACCCTCCCCGACCAGGACGGCAAGACCCACAAGCTGTCGGAATACAAGGGAAGGTATGTCGTCCTCTTTTTCTATCCGAAAGATTCCACGCCCGGCTGCACAAAAGAATCCTGTGGATTCACCGCTCATCTGAAGGACTTTGAGAAGGCGAATGCCGTGGTGATGTCGATTTCGATTCTTGATTCCAAGTCGAAGAAGAAATTCGCCGAGAAGCATGGGCTTCAGCACGTTCTTCTCGCCGACGAGGATCATGCGGTCGCCGAGAAGTATGGCGTCTGGGGAGAGAAGTCGTTCATGGGCAGGAAGTTCATGGGCATTTCCCGAGAGACCTTCGTGATTGATCCGGATGGCAAGATTGTTATGCACTGGCCAAAGGCGAAAGGCAGTGAGGATCACCCGGTGGAGGTGTTGGCTTGGTTGAAGGAAAACCAGTAGGCGACCTCCCCGCTTTTGATTGGGGTCAGGAAGAATCAAGACTTTGTAGTTGGGATAATATTAAAAGCACAAATACTCTTGATTAGTATAAATTCCACCCTTCAACTGAAGGTACCGATTGATCTCGTCGACCGTGGAAGGCATCAATTTTTCTTATTCAAGGAGAATTGTGATGAAAATAAGATTGTCAATGTCCGCAACCTTTCACCAGCAGGTGACCCTATTGGTCCTGTTCATTCTGGCGGTTATGGCTTCGGCGAATACGAGCCAGGCCCAACAATGGCGCGGGTTTCCTTCTAAGACAGGTCCCGCCGCCGGAGATAGCACTCAAGGCGTGACGACGGGGGACTTCAATGGTAACGGCATCACCGATATCGCCACTGCAAACGAAGGCGCTGGCACGGTCTCGGTGTTGCTGGGCAATGGGGATGGCACCTTCGCCGCTGCGGTCAATTACGCCGTTGGAGACTCCCCCTGGAGTGTGACGACGGGGGATTTTAATGGCAACGGCATCACAGATATCGTCACTGCGAACGAAGACTCTGGCAACGTATCGGTACTGCTTGGCAAGGGTGATGGCACCTTCGCCGCGGCGGTCAATTACGACGTTGGGGCCTCTCCCCGGTGTGTGACGACGGGGGATTTCAACGGCAAC
>JAFIGB010000141.1 GCA_020831705.1 Candidatus Sumerlaeia bacterium
GTGGCGGAGGCGCGGGAGGCGCTGATTGCCGATCACTTTGCCATGGAGAACACAGGGTTGGCCTATACGGGGGCCAATCTGGCCGCACTGACCGGCAGGTTTATCGTGGCGACATGGCTTTTCCTTCCCCTGGTGGTCCTCCTTGTGCGGGTCGTGCTGTGCCTGCGGAGCGGCTGGCGGCATTCCATGGAATATCTGGCGGGTGTTGTGGTGGCGTTGGGGCTCCTTCTCGTCCCGATGCTTTTCGTGGCGACAACGGGGCGGTTGGAGATCATGGCCCGTTACGGGACGATGTTGCTGCCGGGATTGGCGCTGTTGACGGGTCTGGCCCTGGCTCCGACGTCTTCACCACGCCTGTCGCGTCCGGCTGTTCAGTGGGGGATCGGTGTCCTGCTGGTACTGATGCTCCTGGTGAAGGTGGAGTTTGGTCCTGGGGAGGAGGCGGATCGCAATTTTGTCTATACCTTCACGACGGAAATATCCCCGCGGCTGGATTTTCCCCATTTGAGTGAGCACGCCGCGCAGGCCCGCGCCGACGGACGTCGTTATCGCGCCATGGGAGAGTTGCGGGGGGAATCGCTCGCCATTGCCGTTGCCGATGACACCTGGCCCGCATGGTTTGTTTCCCAGCACGGCGGGGATGATGGGGAACATGCCCCCTGGGATATTCTTTGGCCGTACTACGACTATACAAAGGGAATGCCGCTCCCTCCCGACTGGGTGGCACGTCACCACAGCGAGGGGCGTCGCCTGGCGGTATCCTGGTCCACGGCCTCCCGCCTGGGCATTCACCTGGACGAGCTTCTGGCGGATCTTTCCGACCTGTATGTGTTCGGCGGGCAGGATCCCTCCGGCTGGTGGATTGGCACCCCGAAGTAACAGAAAAGGGGCCGGACAAATTGCCCGGCCCCGAATCCTGAATGATTCCATTTACATGAGGTGATCAGCGTTCATCGCTTACTCCCATGACGGGCTGCGTCGGGAGATCGTCGGTTGACGGGGCGGATGGTGCGCGAAGACGGATGGCCATCGATTGGGCCTTGCGGCTGTAGTCGATGGATTCGGCCAGAACGCGTGCTGTTTCCTGGGGGGCGTGGAAGCCCTTGGAGTTTTCACTGCTGACGTAATCGAGTCGCCACATGGAGCGCCGCTGGAGGATATAGACCTCTTCGAGGTCCTCCTCGCTCACATTGGGATCGGCCTTTGCCTCCATAATGGCATCGAGCATCTCCACCATTGCCTGGGCGGCACGTTCCTTCATGTCCACGGTCTTGGTTTGTATATTCGCGACGCGCTGGCGCATCTCCGCCTCGGGAACATTGTGGCAGGTCAGGCAGGCGTTGTGGATGTTCTCCATGGGGCTGCGCACGTTGTGGTTGCTCAGCTTCATGGCGCCGACACGCTCGTAGGGCATGTGGCAATCTGTACAGCTCACGCCGGAGCGGGCGTGGATGCCCTGGCTCCACATTTCAAACTCGGGGTGCTGGGCCTTGAAGAGGGGGGCGCCCGTCTCGCCGTGTTTATAGTCGTAGAAGGGTTCGCCGTCGGGGAAGACCTTTTCCTCCCAGTACTTCTCCATGTCCTCCGCCTTCAGGCCGTGTCCCCATGGGAAGACGAGGGTGGCGCGATCGGCGCAGTAATATTCCACATGGCATTGGCCGCAGACAAACGAGCGCATCTCCTGTCGGGTGGCGAGCTTGTTGGGATCGTAGGCCTCGCTGCGGCTGCCGCGGCGCCACCGCTCCACGCTGGGCATGTGGGGGAGCGGGTCATCGCTTTCCGCCAGCATGGCCATGCCGAGCATGAAACCGGGGCGGGTAATACGTACTTCCAGGGTCTTGGGATCGTGACAGTCTATACAGCTGACCGGGTGGGCCTCGCTCATCTGGAAGTGTCCCTCGGGCACATCGACACCGTCAAAGCCGCCCACGGGGGCTGTGGGGAAGGTCGGGTCGCCCGTTCCGGGGGGCGTGCCATCGGGAACCTGGGTGAGCTTTTCAAGGACGGCGTGATAGGGCTCGCGGCTCAGGACCTCGAAGCCCTTTATGACGGCCTCCATGTTGAATTCCTTGCCAAGGGCTTCCTCATCATAGGGAAGGCCCATGGCCTGAAGGCCCGCCTGGCGATAGAGGACGTTGGTGGAGGCGTGGCAATGAAGGCAGGCACCGGCCTGTTGGCGCTGGTTGACGCGTTCGGTGACCAACTGGTCATAGAGCATGTAGGCGTGGCCCCGGGCCTCGCGGTAGTCGATGCTGAAGGCATATCCTGCGTATAGACGCTTCAACCAGGGGCTCTGATCCAGCTTGCTGGCCGGCATGGCCTCCGACCCGCCGTAAAATTCATCGCCAGCGGTTTGCTTGTATTGCTCGAAATGATGGGGCCAGTTTTTCCCCCAAAGAGCGGGATCGACGCTGACCTCGTTGAGCTCCACAATGCGCAGGTAGGGCGTCCGGGCGTCCTGCTTGTGTTCGAACATCGTCACCAGCACCGTCGTCACGATGACAGATGCCACCGCCGTGGCGGCGAGAAGCCCCGTCAGCAGGAGTGTATTGCGACGGATGAGCCGCCCGGTATCGCTGCCCGTTGCGGGTGTATTGTTCTGATCGTTGGCCATGTTTTACGACCTCCTGTGGTTGACTTCTCAATTGCGATGGGCGTGGCCCACATCACTGTGGCAATGGACGCACATCATCATGTCGCCGCCCGATTTGACCGGGAGCATCTGGTGAACAAAATCTCCATGGCAGCTCAGGCAGGCGTTCTGTGTAACCCGCCGGTTGCGTGGCTTGATCTGGATGGGCTCGGGAAAGTTCCCCGTCGTAAAGGCAAGGGAGTGGAAGAAACCATTGTCGGCCTTCGTGATCCACTTGCCGATGGGGTGGGGTGAAAGGTGGCAATCATTGCAGGTCGCCACATGCTTGTGGCTGGAATTCTGCCAGGAATCATAATGGTCCTGCATGATATGGCAATTGGCGCAGGCCGCCGGATCATTGGACATGTAGGAGGCCCCTTCCCCGTACCCAAAGGTAAAGGCCCCCACACCGGTGAGGATCCCCAGAATCAGGGCCAGCGCCAGATGGAGGAATCCAATCTGGACAAGCAGGCCCTTATACCAGGTCATCTTGGTGGCCTTGGACTGGTCCATCTCTGTTGGGACTTGCTCTGCCACGGAAGGGCTCGCATTTCAATATTGTCAAACCGAGTCCAAATTGCCGGATTAACGGGTTGGGCGCAAGCATATTCGGGACAAAATAGTCCATTTGGGCGGATCTTCCGTTTGTCGAGATTTTACGGGGGATTTTGGAGCGAATGTAGACGGAAAATCGAGGTTAAAGGTCCAATTTGGCCTTTAACTCATCGATGACATTGGTAAGTGTTTGATCACCATGTTCGATAAAAAAGTCGTTTTGACGTGTTGCTGCATCATTTCCCAATATATCCAAAAGGTCGGAGCGTCTGAAGGCGGCAGAAAGACGCTGGAGACTTGTGTCGGTGAGGGACAATCCGAGGAGTTTGATTCCAGCGGCCACCCGATAGCAGGCCTCTTTGAAAAGGTGCTCCCGCCTGTCTTCGAGTAACTTGTTCACGTCCCGAAAGTTTCGGTGATCCAGTTCCTTGAGTGTCAGTTTGGCTTCCCTGAGGAGCAGGCGACCCATTTCCATGGCGATAAAGTTGTGGGCGTAGGAAATGAATCGAAGTTTACTGACCAAATGCGGACGTTTTCTCATGGCGTCCGCATAACGATAAATGTGGACGGCCAGAACGAGTTGGGCTCCATTGAGGGATTTGTTGAATACCTGGTGGTAGTAGTTGCCAAATAGTTCCCGGCTTCTAAACTTTGCCACGTGGGGTTGGCGCCGCCAAATGGATAGTATTGCCTCCGCCGCCACGGTCACGGAAATCGATTTTGATCCATGGTGGTTGCTTTCCCGTTTTCGAATATATGTATAGCCAAGTTGATCAATGGAGGTTTCAAGTGCCTTCTGGATATTGTCGTTCGATCGCAGATCCCTGAGATCAACAGGGTTCTGGCTGTTCGTCGCATAAGTGATCTGGCGCACCAAGTCATCGTTTTCTGCGTCGAGTTCATACAGGCGCACGAGGACGTAGGCATGGGAATAATCCTCCTGGGGATGATCATCCAGCACGCTTTGAATCGTCTTGCAGGTTTGCCCGCCATTGATGATCTGCAGGTTTTCAATCCGGACAATATGGTCGCTCCCCTGAAGGGCATTACGCCTCAACTGTGAGCATATCATTGTGACGCCGTTGTTGTAAAAGTAGAAATTCGGGCGTTCCGCGTCGTTCAACAGGGTTTCCTGTATATCCAAATTGACGCGATTCCCATGAAGGCCCAGATATCGTCGAATATTCCTTTCCAGCAGTGTGTCACCGTGCTGGTCAAACAACTCTTTTAGTTGCTGGATATGCACCCTCCCAATAAGGACACGGCGGAAGTTAAATTCCTCGACAATTGAACTCCCGGTGAACAGGAGTTGAGCGGAGACACTTCTGGGTTTTTGAAGTAGACTTACAATGGTGTCATGATTCACATGCTCGAAGGTCACCTGATCACCAAACGCAGCATGGTCAATGTGTTGTTGTCCCTCCCTGTTCCATCGCTTTCCATTATTTGCCAGGATGACACGAACCCTTGGAATGGCACCATCCTTGACCAGGGAACGAATCTCCTCCACAATGTATAGTAACTCATCATGAAGGAACACCTCCGCGTACGGGTCGAACAGGGCCCCCACGGTATTGACAACACGGAGTACATCATTCGCTGGAAATGCGGACTCACCGTCCTGGCGTTGCTTGTATTTTCCCTGAATGATCGTCACGGTGAATTCGGAATGCTGGATCTCGCCAACATAGATCGCATCCACACCGGCATCGTTGCCACCATCCTGCAAGCATTTTTGAGCCTCGTCGTCATCAAGATCGAGGATTGTTTTTGCCACAAGGAGAACAAAGGCCTTGGATCTTTTCCTGGCCTCGTCGCTCCCGTGCTCGTCAGATAATGTGCCCATCAGCCGGATAATCTGCTGGTCCACAATGCCGATATTGATGCTCATGCCGTATTCCTCGGTGTTGCACTAAAAAATGCACAGGCGATGATATCCAACGCCGGGTGGACCTGAAGTGCAAGCCCAGAGTCCAAGAGCGATTCCGCACAAACTCCACCTCACCCCCGTGGCTGGCTCTTCCAACCGGGGAGGGGGATCAGCCCCACCGCCATGACCATTAACTGGCTTGCCACGAAGGCCAGCAGCCAGAAGACCGCCGACTCCATAAAGCCGTAGGAATGCAGCCCGATTCCCAGCATGTTTGTGCCGAACCAACTCCATGCGGTGATGATGTTGCCCGAGACTGCCAGGACCATGATGCCACGCTGGCGGATGATCCCGCCCCAGCGCCCGTGGAGGATGATGGCGTTGAGAAGGACCACCAGGGCGGCACCGTTTTCCTTCGGGTCCCAACCCCAGAAACGGCCCCACGACTGGTCGGCCCAGATTCCACCGAGGACGGTTCCGACAAAGCTGAGAAGGAGGGCGAAGCAGACCGTCCCGTAGACCATGGTCGTCAGTGCCTTCGCGCGGTCGGGAGTCAGTTGGCGGGTAAAGACGCCGAGAATGATATAGATGATCCCAAGGGCCCCGGCCAGAAATGTTGCGGAATATCCCAGCGTGATGGTGATGACATGGGTGGCGAGCCAGAAGTTGCTGTCCAGAACGGCCTGCATCATCTCCATGGTGTCGCCGTCACTCCCAAGGTGATGGGCTACGACAAGCGTCGAGAAACCAATGGAGGCGGCACCCATGGCGGCAATGCCCAGTTTATAGACACGTTCCAGGAGGAGCCCCAGAAGCACGGAGGCCCAGCCCACAAATACCGCGGAGGAATAGAGGTTGGTCACCGGGGGGCGTTCCTGCAGGTAAATCCGCATCACAATGGCAGCGGTGTGCACCAGGAAGGCAGCCCAGATGAAGGCCGTGGCGGAGACACGAAGGCCCTCGGGGAGGAAGGCCAGCCGCCCCCCCCCGCCCACGCGACGCATCCGAAGCAACATCGACATGCAGAGGATCAGGAAGGCCAGTGTATAGACGCCCATGGCGCCGGTGAACAGGGATCCCCGATTGAAGTGGACCTCCAGCCGCGCCTTCCCCATGACGCGTCCCATGTCCCGCTCCAGCAGGTCACGATACATTCCCGCCGCCAGGTTGAAATCCTCCGGATTTTGCTCGCTGTATGCCGTCATCATGGTGACGTAAAAGGCAACGGCAGGGTGAATGCTGGCAGGGTCGAACTCGCCCATGGGATGTCCGTCGGGGCGCATGAGGCCGGAGGCCAGGAAGGCCTCGTTGAAGGGGGACCATTCATCATCAGGGCCAAGGGGGGGGATGGCGTATGGCTCCATCATTCCCGAATAGGCGAGGACGGTATTGACGCGGCTATACAGCTGGACGACTCCCCGCTGGAAGGAATCCCGACGGCGCGACTGAACATCCAGGGCGCGCTCGGCCTGTTCGGCAACAGCAGTCCAGTGGGGTTCAATTTTCGCCAGACTGATGCGCCCCCCATCCTCCGGGCGCAGGTGCAGCAACGCCAGCACGTCGGGATGATCCACCCGAATGATCGGGAGGTGGCGGATCGTCTCGGGAAGGGCCATGAGGCGCAGGAGGAATTCGGTGGCGGACATCCGCCCCTCCTCATGGTGCACCACCTGGCGACCGCTGGCGACCGCAAGAACATGGCGCGCCGCGCTATCCATCGGCTTGACACGCCCCCCGGCGGATACCGGCAGGGTCGCGAAGGTCTCAATATCGAATTCCTGCCTGGGGTCGGGGCGCAATAACCCCGAGCAGGCAATCAACAGACCAAGGACACCAACCACCCACGGGAGCGCCCGCTGGGCGGGATGCGCGGCGGGGGAGGATTCCTCTTTAGGTTCCCGTTTTTTGTCACGGCTTGTCTGCTTCTTTAGAAACCCGACAAGCACAAACAGGAAGTGCCATGTCATCCCTCCACCAACGAGAATACAGGCGATATACGGAAGGGCCGCGCCGGGGTTGCGAACCACCTGAAGGACGGTGCCCGTGCCATCGGGCTTGTACGATGCCTGATAGAAAGTGGCCCCCGCGTAACGCAGGGGATTGTTCATCCAGATGACAACCTCCCGGTCTGTATCACGGGTGGGATCGACGAGACGGACGCGGCTGGAAAAGTTCCTCGGAACCTGTGTACCCACAAAGACGTCGTGGCGGAATTCCAGGAGGTGAAGGGTGTAGGGCTTGTAGGTACGTTTGAAACGCAATGCGATGCCGTAGGTCTTCCCGTCGACATCGACGGCCTGGGCATCAATAAGGTCTGCGGAAAGAAGCCAGGTCCCGAGATTCTCCCCCTCCCTGTATAGCGTGACATACGCCGAGGGGGAATCCGTCATGGCCCCATCAACGCCCCGCACCTGGGGCAGTTCATCGGCGACGGCATCAAGGCCCACACCCCGATTGGCGATCGTTGGTTCGTTCGCCCTCAGGAGGCGTGCATTGGGAATCCAGCGATTGATTTCGAATTCAAAGGGAAGTGCCTCGTGGGTGAAGCGTCCGCCCTGACGAACCTTCCCCTTAAGCTTGGACGCGGGAATCACGACCACCCGATCCACATCCGGGTCGGAGGGATCGACCACGGCAAACTCGACCGTTCGGATATCCTCGACGTACTGGGAGCTTCCCCCAACGTCGATGCTCATCATCCCTTCCTCGGCCATCCAGGCGGTGACGAATTCACCGAGAAGGAGGACGATGACCCCTGCATGAAGCGTAATGATGCCGATCCGCTTTTTCGTCAGTCTGAACCGGAGGGCATGGGCAGCAAGGAGGTTGACGACCATCAGCAGGCCAAGGGTCAATCCACCGGGGAAGGGAATGCTGATGGGTGCCTCAAGAACCTGCCTGGGGATGAACAGTTGGAGGCTGATCCACGCGATGGGGCTGCGGAAATAGGCATCGACTGTTTGCCAGATTCCCAGATCGACCTGGGCCAACGTCCCGGCAAATATCAACACCATCGAAAGGGCAAACAGGGTAACGGTCAGCTTGAGCGAAGCAAGGGCTTCGAGGAACTTCCTGGGCATCGGGGGGAGCACTCCGGGGGAGATCCGTCAGAAATCAGTAGGTGGTGTACTGGGGTTCGGTGGTTTCGACGACACCGTCCGTGCGAAAGGAGCGGGCAAATTCAAGGACTTCATCCTTCACCGCCTCGGCATTGGTCGGATCGGTGGTAACACGTACAAACCAGGTTTGATCGATCGCCTCCTCCCAGATTCCGGCGGCAAGCATGTGCTGCTGGGGGCCGCGGAGGTGGGTGAAGTACCCCTCAAAGCCCGGGAGGGTGAAGGATTCAATGTGGTTGCCCAGTTCCCCCTCACTAATGGGTCCAAGGCCAACCTGACCCCGCCAGCGATTGATGTTGGCGAGAATTCCACCCACATCCCCGGGGAATCGTGTGATGGCGATTTCCACCTCACCTGAAGGGCCATCGGTCACATAGGTTTTCAAACGCATTGGTGGGGGATCGGGCATTTCCTGCCAGTTTTCCGGGGTGTCCCAGGTTGCCGCAGAATCCCTGAACTCGGGAGTGGCGGCTGATTGACTGATTCGCTCCCTTGGTGGTGGGGCGGTGGTTTCCTGCTGACCTGCGGCCTCGGCGATGGTCTCGCTGCCCTTCGGAAGCTCGTAAACCTCCACCTCATCCCTGCCGCACCCAGTGGTGAGAATCACCCCGGCGAGAATGACCGGGATTGTAAGTCGAATCATGGAATTCTGCATCAAATCACCTTTGTACTGTTGTTTGCATTGGGATTTTCCCCCTGCCCGCGGCAGAAGATGACGGATTTCTGCCATGAGTCAATCCATACACCCCATATCCATTCGGTGCCAAGGATATTCCGGTTAACCGGGTCCAGTTGTCGCAATTCCCATGTGCCCAAACTGACCATTGCCCAAAACTCCTTGTAAAAACTTCACGGATGGCCTGGGGTGCCCCAGGAGTAAGCTGTCACCGTTGGCACTTTGGAAGCCGACCAACCAATATTCGAAAGGAAAGATGGAAGATGATCATAAAAAAATCCCTCCTTCTCATTGGTGGAATCTTGTTCACCGCCAGCATTGCCACTGCCAGCGGGGAAGCAAAGGAGAATGAAAAAATGGAGAATAAAGAGAGGAATGTGGTTCATGAAACGGCGAACGATGTTCTGCCCCTGAAGGTTGGCGATGATATCCCGAAAACCGTGATTGTTCGCGATGACGCGGGAAACGATGTCCGGCTTGCTGAGAAACTTGAGGGGAAGAAAACCGTGCTGATATTTTTCCGCGGTGGATGGTGTCCCCTTTGCAATGTTCACCTGGCGGACCTTGCCAGGCATCAGGGCCACCTCAAGGAGGCAGGTGTTGAGATCGTCGCGATTTCACCCGATTCCCCGGCATCAATTCGCTCCCACAAGGAGGATCAACCCTCCATCGGATATACACTGCTTTCAGACAGCAGGCACCATGCGATGAAGGCATTCGGCATCGCCTTTTCCGTTGATGATGAAATGAATGAAACCCTGAATGGCTACGGGTTGGACCTGGCTGCCGCATCGGGAAACCCGACCTTGGTTCTGCCGGCTCCCTCGGTTTTCGTGGTGGATTCGAAGGGGAGCATTACCTTCGCACACGTCGACCCGGATTATCGGGTTCGCCTGAGCGGCGAAGAAGTCCTGGCCGCAGCCGGTGTGGAGGCAGGTGATGAATAGAAGGCCTCGGGTGGTGTAAATACATCACAACATCCAGACGTCAAGCTCCTTTGAATGTGTCGTGTCACACGACGCACATTTCAAAGGAGTTTTTTTATGAAATCAAAAGAAACAGACCGCAGGAAGTGTAGGGGATTCACCCTGATTGAGCTTCTCATCGTCGTTGCCATCATCGCCATCCTCGCGGCCATCGCCGTCCCGAATTTCATGGAAGCCCAGACGCGGGCGAAGGTCTCACGCGTCAAGAGTGACATGCGAACCACGGCCACCGGGCTGGAGGTGTATCGTGTGGACAACAACGACTACCCGCCAGGATTTGGTCTGACCGTTGACCCGGAAGACGAATGGCGATTTGGACTTTGGCTTCTCTCAACACCCATCGCCTATGTGTCGAGCGCCAACTTCCAGGACCCCATGCATCCACGAAGTGTGGGAGGTGGTCAGGAACATCCCACCCAATCCACGCTTCAATACAATGCCATGCACAACGATGCACCGACTGGGCGAACCGGGGTCATTCTCTCCGCATTCCTTCGGTTCACCGGTCGCCAACCCCAGGGGACTTCCGTTGTCCCCCATGGCCCGAATGGTTTTCGCCTTTCCCCCGGCGCAAAATCGGAATGGTGGACCCTTTTCAGCAACGGGCCTGATGGTATTGGGGGCTTTGCGGGAACATACCCCGGCGATGACCTTGAAATTCGTATCGTAAAATCCGACCAGGACCTTGGTCAGTTTTTGGACATGGTGTACGACCCCACAAACGGAACCGTGAGCCAGGGCAACATTTGGCGCTCCGGGGGTTCCGGTCTCAATGCAGCGGGTCGGTTCATCAACTCCATTGATTGACGGGTTTTCAAGTGGGTGGAACATGAAATTGCCACGGTGACTGTTCACCGTGGCAATTGCCGCTCCCACTGGTTGTCACTCTCGATTGGGACTTTTGCCCGTATATACTTCTGCTTCGGGATACATGGCACGAAATTCAAACCAGAAGGAGAACACGGTTCGCGCGGGTTGTCCCTCCCCATCCGTCACCATGTAAATCCCCTTCTCCTTGTCGACCACGGCAAACGTATATACAACGCCACCATGAAAATCGCTCACGCTTTCGGTATTCGGATCAATATAGGATCCAAGGAGCGATGTGGGATATCCCTTGGGAGTGCCATCCTCGGAGAGAATAATAATGACAGGCTCCATCAACGGGAAGCTGTCGAAGTCCCGGGGTGATTCACCGATGGCCGAGACAGGGAACATGAGGCGACCAGCTGCAAAATATTGCTCGTAGGGGCTGGCATCGTAATTCCGGGGATATCCGGTATCGAAGGAAAGAGCCGTCGTGTCAGGGTTGACTTCCTTCCAGGATTTCCAGGTCACCAGCTGGGAGGGAAGAACGTCCAGCGTCAATCCCTCCTCGGCGGCGGGGCCGGTCACCGCAGCCAGCATCATTTGACTCCACAGCGATTCCTCCAACTCGGTCTCCTGCCGATCATACATCAGGACATTCGAGTTATAAAGAAGACCACTGACGCCAAACTCAAAGGTTCTGGAACCGACTTCCCGGTCAAAAACAACGGCGGAATCACAGAGCGGACAATAGGTGACCGCGATCTGTTTGTCCCCGAGCTTGTCATTCACGATCTCGTGCCAGTTCAGGATCCGGAGCGGGTAGGCCCTGGCATCGCCATCAATGACGACGCCGATGACCCGATCATCGGGTTGGAGTCGTTCTGCGTCCGCTGCAGGAAGAACCTTCGGGTTGGTCAGCGCCGGAATTCCATCCTTCGGAGGACCACCGGCGAAAATTTGATCCTTGGGAATCAGGCTGGAGCTCGTGGCGCTGATGCCAAAGGGTCCCGGTTCCTCCGAAAGAAAATTCATCTGCATCGGGATGAATCCCCCGGAAAAATCATCGATCGGACGCAGTTTCAGGTACACAACGCTGCCAATCCCAACGATCAGAACCATGCTCGAAGTGATGTATATCACCGACTCGCGGAGGGACATTTTACGTCGCCACCATGGAGGATGGACCCCCTCGTTGACACCGACTTTCTTTTCCGCCATTCCGGGAGCATTCATTGTCTAATTTCCTCCCTCGGATATATCATTCTTTGTATCGTTCAGATTCCAGTTATACCTCAGGTGGACAATACGGGCATCCTCCTGGATCGATTGGCGCTTTTCATCCGAGAGGTATTTATCCAGATAGGCCCTGACAGATCCCGCTTCCTCCTCGAAGTCCTCGGCAAACCAGTCAAAGATCGAGGAGACCCTGACGCGGCTTCCGTTTCTTTCGACCTTCAGGCCGATAACCTCGTCGTCGAGCCATACACGCATCTGCTCATCAAACTGTTCGTCCAGTTTTTCGGCGCGATATGCCTCCCGGCGAAGTGGCGGGCAGCTGAGGGCGGCGCAAACGACTGCTGCGTGGATTCTGGCGTCACCCATGGGCCTGATGATGTGATGTTCAATTTCCGTCAATGTTCTCATTTCCCCGGCGACATTGCCGGCATCGATGTCCCAGACCTTTGTAAACCACCCCCCCACGTTTCGGATGCTTCGGACGGGGTACTTCTTCAGGACGACCTTGATGGCCATGATGTTGTAGACATTGGTCCAGAACGCCAGTTTCTCCTCCCTTGATTCGGGAATGGATATCGTCTCCAGCGAGGTGAGGAGTTCCTTCCATCGCGGGTCTTTGGAGATGGCCTCATAATCGACAAGATTGGTCCTGATGTCGTCGATCTGTCCCGGGCGGACGTGGTCGCTGAGCAACTCGTCCCAAAGGTCGGTCATGGCCGCCGTATCTGCCCTTGCCGGATTGAATGATGTGGACACGATGAAGAGGGCTGCTGTTGTGAGGAGGTAAAGGAATCGAGTCATGCTGATGGTTTCCTGACTTTCATGAAATGGCACTGGAGCACGGGTCCTCATGCTTTCCGAGCCTGTCGGGAGTCTCGAAAAATCCTCCCGGGGAGGCGGTGAACTATTTACAGGGCCCTGGCGGGCCTCGTAAGAATTGCCTGATCCGTCGGGCCCATAAAAAAAGGCTTTAAGGGGCATGGTCCCCCTTGACATGTGCCCGCGAATCCCTAGGCTCTCCCTCCCGCCATGAACGGCGGGTCTGTCGCGGGGTGGAGCAGTTGGTAGCTCGTCGGGCTCATAACCCGAAGGTCGCAGGTTCAAGTCCTGCCCCCGCTACCACAAAAATACCCGGGTTGCCTGACTGGCCCGATGTCACATAAGAAGTTAGTCTTGTCGCGGGGTGGAGCAGTTGGTAGCTCGTCGGGCTCATAACCCGAAGGTCGCAGGTTCAAGTCCTGCCCCCGCTACCAAATTTCCGGGGTGATCATGTTGATTTCCCCGGTTTTTCTGGCGAGGTAGCTCAGTTGGTGAGAGCGGTGGATTCATAACCCACAGGTCGGCGGTTCAAATCCGCCCCTCGCTACCAGGTTGGAAAAAATATCCCGGCGCTCTTGCTCCGGGGTATTTTTTTTGTTTGAATGCTTGCGCCCGTGCCCGAGATTATACCCATACTTTAACCCATGAGCAGTCAACGACCTTCCAACCATGAAACCAACTCAATGACCAGCGGGAAAGCTTCCCGCGAAAAGCCCGCCATCAGCCTCGTCATCCCCATGAAGAATGAGGAAAGCAATGTTGAGCGGGTCTGCCGGGAAGCGGCAGAAGTTTTCGAACGGGACTTCTCCATCCCCTGGGAAATTATTGTCGTCAGTGACGAATCCACCGATGAAACAGATGACATTCTGGCGACCCTTCACGCCGAGGAACCACGAATTCGGGGGCTTCGGTTGACCCCGGGCCAGGGGCAGTCAGCTGCGCTTGAAGCAGGGTTCCGCCTCGCCCGCGCCCCCATCATCGCCACCATGGATGGTGATGGCCAGAACGACCCCGCCGACCTTCCGGCCCTCCATGCGGCGATGCTGGAAAAGGGTGTCGACATGATGTGTGGCATCCGGGCAAAGCGGGCCGATGCAGGAGTTCGGCGCATTTCCAGCAAAATTGCCAACAAAGTTCGCTCCACCATGCTTGGCGACAAGATCAGCGATGTGGGGTGTTCCATCCGTGTTTTCCGGCGTCGTGCGGCCCTTCGCATCCCGCTGTTTCGAAACTTTCATCGATTCTTTCCGGCGCTGTTCCTGATGTACGGATATTCCGTGGGTGAAATTCCCGTCAACCACCGCCCCCGTCTGGCAGGGGAGAGCAAATACGGGGGGGGAATTCGCAAACGCCTGCCGGTTGTCATCGTCGATCTGTTTGGAGTGATGTGGCTTCGGCGCCGGTCATTCCGATACCGGATCCGGAAAATTGAGGACGAGTAATGGTCGACAACACCAAGGGGTCGAAGCGGCTTCTGGCCAAGGACCTTTCCCGCGTTGGGATCATCGTCGTCATCTTCATTGCAGCGGCGCTCTTCTTTCAAAATGAAACGGTGAAGGAACATTTTCTCGACGTGGAGAAAATGCGGGGATTGCTTCATCCCGAAGGTGCGTCCCTCCTGAGTTATCTGGTGTTCATCCTTGTGGGAAGCCTTCTTGTCGGCGCCGGGATGCCCCGGATTTGGTTGAGCTTCATCGGCGGTGCCATCTACGGCGTGTTACTTGGTACGGTGCTCAGTCTGGTCACAACGATGCTGGGTGCCTTCTATACATTTACCCTGGGGCGCTCCCTCCTGCGCAGCATGGTCCGCCGCCGCATGGGGAAGCGCTTTGGAGTCTGGAACAAGCGGTTCAAGGACAACGCCTTCATCTGGACCCTTTACCTGCGCCTGTTTCCCCTTTCCAATGCGACCCTGACGAGCATGCTCGCCGGTGCCTGCAAGGTGGGCCTCAAACCGTACGTCCTCGCTAATATCATCGGATTTTTTCCACTGACCCTGATCTTTGCCATGGGAGGAAGTGGTGCCGCGAAGGGGGATCCGTCCCAGTTGATCATCGGGATCATCTGCTTTGTGATCGTGATTCTCGCCCAATGGTTCTATACAAAGCGATTGGGCCTGAAGTCCATAAAGGAAGAGGAAAGCGAGGAGTCGCCCGACGGGAAGGGAAATGAAGAGGATCCCGATTCGGCATAAGCGGTGATTTGCGCTGAAATTTCTCGCAAAAAACCTCCCTTCCCTCTTGACCGCGGGACGTCCCATCAAGAGACTTTTGTCCCCTCATCGGGGGTGCGGTGCCCAAGTGGTTAAGGGAGAGGTCTGCAAAACCTCTATTCGTGGGTTCGAATCCCACCCGCACCTCCATCTTTTCCTCCCCATCACAATCCAATTCGTTCCTCCTTGCACCCGTCCCCCCCATCGGTGCTTGCTCTTCCCCGTTGTTAGAACTTCAGGAAGGTTTCGAAAACCATGGCAGACACACCAGCAAAGCGTAAACTTCACTCCCACGTTGTGACCAAGGGAGCGGCACGCGCCCCGGCGCGATCCTACCTTCGGGCGATGGGTCTTGATGACGAGGCAATCAGTCGCCCCTTCGTCGGCGTTACTTCCGTCTGGAACGAGGCCACCCCGTGCAACATCGGCCTGGCCGACCAGGCCAAGTTCGTCAAGGAGGGGGTCGTCCGTGCTGGTGGTACCCCCCGTGAATTCATTACGATTTCCGTCAGCGACGGAATCGGCATGGGGCACGAGGGAATGAAAGCCTCCCTCGTCTCCCGCGAGGTCATTGCCGACAGCGTTGAGTTGATGGTGCGCTGCCACTGCTACGATGCCATCGTGGGTATCGGCGGCTGCGACAAGTCGCTCCCCGGCATGCTCATGATCATGGGCAGGTTGGACCTTCCCTCGGTCTTCTTCTACGGCGGTACAATCCGCAAGGGGACACACAAGGGGAAGGACATCTCCGTTCAGGAAGTCTTCGAGGCAGTTGGTGCCTACAGTTCCGGAAAAATCGGGAAGGATGAACTCCACGACATCGAATGCGGAGCCTGCCCCGGTGCGGGATCCTGCGGTGGTCAATTTACCGCAAATACGATGGCGTGCGTTGGCGAGGCCCTGGGCATGTCCCCTCCGGGAATCAACTCCTATCCTGCAGAAGACCCCGGGCGTCCCGATTGGTCGGCCAAGGCCGGCGAGCTGGTCATGATGCTCGTGGAAAAGAATATCAAGCCCCGCGATATCATGACATTCAAGGCCTTCGAGAACGCCGCCGCCATCGTGGCAGCCACCGGTGGCTCGACCAATGCGATGCTTCACCTTCCGGCCATCGCCGCGGAATGCGGGGTGAAGTTCACCATGGAGGACATCGACCGCATCAGCCGCAAGACACCAATCGTGGCGGACCTCAAGCCCGGCGGCAAGTATCTCGCCGAGGACGTTCATGATGCCGGAGGAATTCCCATCATCCTCAAGTCCCTCCTCGATGCGGGCCTCATTCACGGTGACTGTATGACAGTGACCGGGAAGACAATGGCGGAGAATCTCAAGGACATCAAGGTTCCGGAAGACGGCGACGTTGTTCGCCCCGTCTCCCGCGCCGTGCGCATGACCGGCGGCCTGGCAGTCATGAAGGGAAACCTTGCGCCGGACGGATGTGTTATCAAGACGGCAGGTTCCGAAGTCATGCAGCACCGTGGCCCCGCCAAGGTCTTCAACTGTGAGGATGATGCCTTCGAGGCAATCCAGGCACAGAAAATCGTCAAGGGCGACGTGGTGGTGATTCGCTACGAAGGCCCCAAGGGCGGACCGGGCATGCGCGAGATGCTTGCCCCGACGGCGGCCCTCATGGGCCAGGGACTTGGTTACGACTGCGCCATGGTCACCGATGGTCGCTTCTCCGGCGCCACCCGCGGCCTGATGGTTGGCCACGTTACTCCCGAAGCCATGGTCGGTGGGCCGATCGCCCTCGTTCAGGACGGCGACATCATCGCCATGGATGCCAACGCAGGCACGATCAATGTGGAGGTGAGCGAGGAAGAAATGGAACGCCGCCTCAAGGAATGGAAACCAATCGAGCCGCGCTACAACGGCGGTGCCCTTTACAAATACGCCCAGCTTGTTGGTCCCGCCAGTCTCGGCGCCCTGACAAGCCCCGGTGGGGGAGTCCCCATTGACGTGGACAAGATGATCATTCGCGAGTAACGGGCATCCGTTCCAGCGAATCACGAAAACAATCCCCCCGTGGAGTTTGGTCCTGCGGGGGGATTTTCCGTGGGTCTGGAAAACCCGATGATGGCACTCCACAATTGATTCGCGGCGTTTTTTTGCGTTGTGGTCGTTTCGGGATTCAGGGATGGTTGGGTACCGATAACGTGGCAATCATGCCCCGTTAAATGACAACGCAACAATCTGGGATTAGAGATTAACCGGTGGCGAAAAAAAACGCTTCAACTTCGACTGCGACAAGCTCCCTGAGCGCCTTCGAGCGCTACCAGCTGGCGAGTCACAAGGACCGTCCGCGAACTCTTGACTTTATCAAGGCCCTCTTCACCGAATTCCTTGAATTGTCTGGTGATCGTACCTTCCGTGATGACCCAGCCCTCATCTCCGGAACCGCACGCTTTCATGACAAGCCGTGTGTTGTGATGGGGCAGGAAATGGGGAAGGAGGCCAAGGACCGTCGCCTTCGCAATTTTGGAATGATGCACCCGGAGGGCTACCGCAAGGCCATCCGGATCATGAACCTGGCAAACCGATTCAAAATGCCGGTTTTCATCCTCATCGACACCAAGGGAGCCTACCCCGGGCAGGAAGCGGAGGAGCGCGGCCAGGCTGAAGCAATCGCCCGCAACATCCGCGACATGTACAAGCTCAAGGTTCCCGTCATTGTCACCATTATCGGTGCCGGTGCCAGCGGGGGAGCCCTTGGCATCGGACTCGGTGACCGTGTCCTGATGCTGGAGAATTCCTGGTACAACGTGATTTCCCCCGAGGGATGCGCGGCAATTCTTTGGAATGACCGGGAGAAAACCGCTACTGCAGCTGAGGCGCTTCGGTTGACCGCCGAGGAAGTCTTCAAGCTCGGGGTTATTGACGAAATCGTCGCGGAACCAAACGGCGGTGCCCACCTCGACCCCGAAGCCACCTACAAAAAGTTCGATGCAGCCCTTGTAAAACATCTCAAGGAACTCGAAGCCCTCGCCCCTGACGACCTCGTCAAGGGACGGTTTGCGAAATACCGCAAGATGGGTGTCTTCGAGGAATAAGATCCATGGATTTCCTCCTCAGCAACGGAACTATCGTCACCGACGGCTTGGAATTTTCCGCCGATTTGGCAATTCGTGACGGGATTGTGTCCGTCATCGGTGACCTTGATGGCCTCACCGCAAAGGAGGAAATCGATTGTTCCGGGAAACTGATTTTCCCCGGGGCGGTTGATCTCGGGCTGAACCTTCTTGATGATGGCCCCTTTGATCAGGAATCCGGGGCCGGGTTTGCCCTGGCTTCCATGGAGGCGGCCATCGGTGGGGTCACCACGCTGATCACCACCATGGAACTTGAACCCGACGACGACATCGTGGCATGTGTCCGTGCCCAGGCCGAGGCTGATTCCCGGAAGTCGTGGGTGGATTTCAGCTACCATCTGCTATTCAACGAATGGGGAACGAAACGGGCTGATCAGGTGCGTCAGGCCATCAATGCCGGTATTCCCTCGGCATGGCTGGCACGGACCCCCCTTGATTCAAGCCTGCCCGCTCCGACCCTGTTTCTCTCCGCCATGGAGGACATTCCCGAGGATTTTCTGGTCGTCCTCTCCCCGTATCTTTCCACCCTGGCCCAATTTTCCCTCAATAAATTGATGAGCAATTCCCCCTTCCCGAACCGTCAGTGGAAGGAAGCGCTCCCCGAGAACTTTGAGGTGTCGGCGATCCAAACGCTGGCACACTTGGCCAACAGCGCCCGCTGCCGTATTCTTCTCAATGGAATATCGACCTGCGCCTCCCTGGCGGCCCTCCAATCGGCCCGGGAGAACAGCGGCCTCATTGCCGGAGCCTGTTCCATTCACCATCTCTTTTTCACCGATGGCGACGGGGATGCCGTGCCGCGGCTTTGGCCTCCATGCAGGACAAAGCAGGATCAACATGCCCTCTTCAATGCCTTGGAGGAAGGCCTGGTCAGTGCGGTGACTTCCGCCCACAAGCCCCGCACGCCGCAGGAAAGCGCCTCGCCCGTCATCGGACCGGACCTACCCCAGGTTGGTGCTGCAAGCCTGTCTCATTTCATGCCGATCCTTCATGGCGAAGGGGTTACCAAGTGGAGAATTACTCCTGCGACGCTTTCTCTCTGTGCCTGTGCGGATCCTGCCAAGCTGGCAGGATGTTATCCCCGCAAGGGCTCGATCCAACCGGGAAGCGACGCCGATATCGTCGTTATCGACCCAAGCGATGCCGCCGAGAATCCGGCTCAAATGGAGGAAAATGGATTTTCCGACCCCTACAGAGACCACGGGTTCCAGGGGCGGATTGAGCATGTTTTCCTGCGCGGTCAAAGAATTTATGACAAGTCCGGGCTCGTGGAGGCACCCTCCGGCTCCTTTATCGAGCGGCGCCTCGTCCTGAAATAACCACGAAAAATTGCCACAGTATCATGTTGCATCGATGCATCATTGAGGGGTGTTGTGCCATGATTATCCATATTTTGTGTGACAAACAAGTCGGATTCCTTTTTATTCTGGCCTGAAAGATGCTCCCAACAATCATTGTTGCAGCTTGACCCAATCCGCCACCGATACCACGGCTGGATTGGTTGTATAGACGAATGTCATATTGAAAGGAGAAATTCACATGATTGGATGGGCCATCACCTTTTTCATCCTTGGAATCGTTGCGGCCATACTGGGCCTCAGTGGAATCGCAAATCTGGCGATCAATATTGGCGTACTCTTCATCTTTGTATCCGTTGTATTGATCGTGATATACGCCCTGACGGGACGGCGTCCCCCACCGGCTGTATAGATTCAGCAACAATACGCCATCAATAAAATCGGCGCGGAACCC
>JAFIGB010000142.1 GCA_020831705.1 Candidatus Sumerlaeia bacterium
TGGTTCCAGGGCCGCATGGAATTCGGCCCCCGTGCCCTGGGAAATCGCAGCATCATTGCCGACCCGCGTGACCCCAAGAATCGCGACCGTGTCAACCTGGCGATCAAGTTCCGCGAAAGCTTCCGTCCCTTCGCACCCGCCGTTCCCGAGGATGCCGTCAATGAGTGGTTCGAGTGGGATCGCCCCTCGCGCTTCATGCTCTTCACCGCACCCACCCGGGAGCCGGAACGCCTCCCCGCCATTGCCCACGTGGATCGCAGTGCCCGCCTTCAGACGATCAATCGCGAGGCGAACCCGCTGTATTACGATCTACACAGGGAATGGGAAAAACGCAGTGGCACACCGGTGCTGATCAACACGAGCTTCAATGTCCGCGGGGAACCGATCGTCTGTACACCGCAAAACGCCATCGACACCTTCCTCGGCACCCATTTGGATATCCTTGCCATGGGTCCCTTCCTGGTAGAGAAGGACCGGGTCTCGCCGGAAAAGATCAAGATCGGTGATCAAAGCAGGGCCTTCGCACCGGATTAATGGAAATGATGAACACCAAACCCGCAGGCCAACCACGCAAGCTCCCCATCCGACGCCGCTTCTGGCTGTTCGTGTCGTGGCATGCCCGGGTGTTTTACTGGGTCTTCGAATACCTGGTTGTGCGCCGTGCGTGGTTTCTGGCGCCATTGATCATCATTATGATGCTCATGGGGCTGGTGATCTTCGCCACCGCCAATCCGGCCGTCAGCCCGTTTCTATATGCCCTTTTCTGAGCGGGGCCGTTTCCCGGTAAATTTTCATGCAACAATGCAGGATCATGTCATGATGCCTTCCTCCTTGACGGCATCGCTCCCAACCCTGCCTTTATTATACATGTGAGGCAGGCCAGAACGGCCCGGGAATGTGATTCATGGCGAAGTTGATCATCGAGAGCGGTGCCGAATCCGGTGCCATTCACCCACTCGACCACAAGATCACCACGATCGGGAGAAGTGTGACCAACACCATCCAGATTGTGGACAAGCGCATGTCCCGCAATCATCTGGAAATCCACAACAGCAGTGGCCATCTCACGCTTCGCGACCTTGGCAGCAAAAACGGAACCCTGCTCAATGGCAAGCCCGCCACCGAGCCCATTGACCTTCATCATAACGACCGCATCCAGGTCGGTGACACGGTTTTCCGCATTGAAGTGGAAACGATTCCCGGATCCCCGGGGTCCCAGACCGGCGACCCGGATACCGATGAAGCAGGTCGCAATTCCCCCTTTGAGTCCTCCGGCGTCATCCATCTCGTGGATGAGGAACAGGACTGGGGTTCAGCAAGGAGCGAACGGCGGGCGGGCTACAACCCGGTGGAGCAAACCATCGGATCGGCGACGCTCCAGGATCTGAAGAGCCCCAATCGCCGCCTTGAAATTCTTTATGAAATCACCGATGCCATCCGGTCGGTTTTCTCATTGGAAGAACTTCTCGACCGGATCATGGGGATCGTCCAGATTGTCGTGCGCCCCGACAGGACTTTTCTGCTGCTCGTGAACGAGGAGACCGGGGAACTGGTACCAAGTGTGATCAAGACCCGGGACGGCAAGTCCGCCGGTGAAGTACGCATCAGCAGCTCCATCGTCGGTCGAAGCGTCCAGGAGGGCATCTCGCTCCTCGTCTCGGATGCAGCAATGGATGACCGGTTTTCCTCCTCCGAGTCGATCATCTCGAGTTCGATCCGAACCGCCATGGTGGCCCCGCTCATTTTCAAGGAAAAATCCATCGGGGTCATCTACGCAGACAGCCAGTCGCGAACACTCCCCTTCAACGATGACGAGCTCGACATGTTGACCTCGATCGCCAATCAGGCGTCGGTTGCCATCACGAACGCCCGGTTGCAGGCGCAAATTCTGGAGCAACACAAGCTCGCCCGCGAGATGGAGATTGCACGGAACATCCAGACAAATCTCCTCCCCAAAACCTACCCCGATCTCCCGGGATATCAAATTTCCGCCATGTCACTTCCCGCCAAGCACGTCGGTGGGGATTATTACGATTTCCTCACGATGCCCGACGGCAGGGCCGGTTTTGCCATCGCCGATGTTTCCGGCAAGGGGGTACCGGCGGCGATCCTGACAGCCACGACCCGCAGTTACCTCCAGAGCGAGACACAACACAAGGGCTCCACCCTGGCACAAACCGTTGCCCGCATGAATCGCATGGTCCATCGCGACGTCACCAACGACATGTATGTCACCATGGTCCTCGCCGTCCTCGACCACGAGCAGGGCTCCATCGAGTATATCAATGCGGGCCATTCCCACCCCTTCATCCTCCACCCACGGGGACACATGGACTTCCTCGACACGGGGGGGCTTTTCCTCGGTATCGACGATTCCCTGCAGTACAACTCCGGCGAGGCGGTTCTTCCACCGGGCGGGGTCTTCATTCTATACACCGACGGCGTGACGGACATTCAGAATGCGGCGGGCGAGGTCTTTGGCGAGGAACGCTTCTACGAGCTCGTCTCCGAGAAGCGATACCTCACCGCGGAGGAAATCCGCAATGCTGTCTATCAGGCGTGCATCCGCCACCGTGGCAACACCGACCAGTTCGACGACTTCACTCTCATCGTGATCAAACGTCTGGACTTCAATGAGAGCGAACTGGATTGACCCCCTCGAAACCATGGGAGCAACCACCCCGGACCACCCATTATGCCCGAGGCTAGCAGCCGTATCCTTGTCGACCGATCCGTCGTACGTCTCGATGGAAGACCCTTTTTCACCTTCGGAACCCGTCTCTACCTGACACCCCAGGACAGGCTCCGCGAGGCCCTTGCCACGATGATTGCCGCCGGATTCAACTCGGTGGGGTCACCACCCTGTTCCCCGGGGACGCTGCCGCTCCTCCACGACTTTTTCGACGCCACCGAGGCCACGAACCTCATGGCAGTTCTCATGACCGACCAGCGCCTCCCCGAGCATGGCAGGTACCTGGCCGAAAATTTTTCCCACCGCAGTTCCCTCCATTCCTACGTTCTCTCCCCGAGAAGCCCCGACAAAAACGGGCTCAACTCGTTCCTCCGCGAAAGGGACACCCTGCGCACGAAGGACCTGTTCCACCCCATCTCAATTCCGATCAATGCGCGACACACCGACCCGGCCTGGTTCCAGGCCCAGGATATACACACCATTTCCAGCCCACCACGGCAGATCGTGAACCGCCGGATCATCCAGCCACGTCCCGCCATGGAAATCGGTCGGCTCCGTGAAACCATGCCAGCCAACGCACCCCATCGGCCGATTCTTGCCACCGATGTCCCCGTTGGAATTGGCGACGAGGAGCGCCTTCTCGGTCTATACGATGATGACCCCTGGGTGAAGCGATTCCCCGCCCGGTCGACGGAATGGTTCCCCTGGCTCGCCAACCTGATCAGAATGCCACGGCGGGACTTCCTTGGTCCAGACCCCGAAATCCTCCGCCTCCAGGTCTACGAACTGCTCACCATGGGCGTGCGGGGCATCATGCTCGACTTTTACGAGATGTTCGGGGGGCAGGCTCCCTATACGGGGCGCGACCGCTTCCTTGAAGCCGCCCAACTTGCTCAGGAAATCAATGTCTTCCAGGACTTTTTCGCCGAGGGCCAGCTGACAACCCATTCCATCGAAACAGGACACCCCCGGCTTGGAGCCTCGATGATCCGCCACGGCCACGACTCGCTCATTCTCCTCCGTATGGATGGTTATGAGGAGGACTTCTTCGTCGACGAGGCATACATGGAGCGCACCGAAATATCCATCGCCCACGAAGGCGGTGAAGATCTTCACGCCTGGCGGATGGACTTCCCGATGGCAAGGAAGCTGGATATACACAAGGACAGCGTGGGGACATTGCGCTTCTTGGCCGGCCCCCTCGAACTGACCGGGTTGATCCTCCTCACACCCGGCTCGAAACGCCCGCAGGAACTGGCCGACGAAATCGCAGGGCGCCTTCCCTTCGTCGCGCGTCTGGCCCTCCAGCAACTGGAGGTCCGCCACGCTAAAATCAGCCTTATCGAAGGGGAACTCCGTGCCCTCGGCGCCGGAATAGACAACAGCGAGCGCCTCAATTCCGTTTACAAAATCCTCAGGGACGCCCGCAACGCCCTGGATGCCAACGACTTCGCAACGTGCCACGAAATGTCCCGGGCGGGGACACGGCGCATTCGCCAACTCGTCAAGTACCAGGTCGCCCGAGCCCTGGCATCCCCGTACCACGAGAAAAGCGAACTCCTCTCGTGCCTTCGCATGAATTACCACACGCTCCCCCGCTTCTATCGTGACGGCGCCCAGGAAACGGCCAGGGCCTTTACCGATCTCACCTGATTTCGAAGGGAATCCGGTCGACACAGCGCAGCAATGTCACCATGATTACCGCACTCTCACGGAGGGCTTCCCATGCGCCTGAGCAATGATCGGATCCAAAATCTGGCCCGCAGGATGGCAAAACAAATGGCCTCGCGGGGAGCGGTTGCGCCCCGGAATGGGCCCGATGATCTCGCGCTCTTCCTGGCGCGTTTTCTTGCCTACGACCAGATGAAAATGGAGGAGGTCGAGAAGGAGGCACGGGAGTTCATCGCGCGCCAACGGACCCTTCCCCCGCCCGGCTCGGGCGAATACGAAGCCGCCTTCCGCAATGCACGGGAACAAATCGCCCGCAAGAAGGGCCGGGTCGTTTAGGCTTCCCCGCCGCCCATCATCTACCGCTTGTAAAATTCGAAGGCCACACCCGCATAAATCGCGCTGCGTTCGACCAGTTCAGCTATTTCCGCGGAACTGAGGGGCACATAAGTCCGTGCGAGAAACGCACATTCCTCCAGCTCCTCCACGGATCTCACCTGGGGAAGCCAGGTGGTGATTGGCTGGCTCAGGGTGTATAGCTGGGCTTCCCGACGCGTGATTTTGTGTGCAAGACGCAAGGAACCAAGGGCCTGGTCGTGGCTGCCAATTATGGCAAGCCCCTTTTCCCTGGCGACGGGAAGGACATCCTCCACGAAGCTCTTGAAGTGGGGATCTATACAATTGACGGGGATCTGAACGGCACCAATTTCCTCAATCTGCTCAATAAAGGGAATCAGTGCCTGGGGGTTCTGGTGCCCCTGAATGGCAAGGAGCCGAATGCGCCCGTCCTCCAGGGCGGCGCGTGCTGTTTCCAGGGCGCCCCCACTCGCCGTAAGACGTTCGAAATCCCGGGCGGTTCCAATGGCCTCCAGCTTCCAAACGTCTATATAATCGGTCCGGAGTCTTTTCAGGGAATCGTCGAGAATCCGTTCTGCGTCGACCGCTTCACGCATGTGGGTACCCGTAGAGATGACAACCTCCTCACGGCGGTTCCCGAAGACCTCGCCCAACCAGCGCTCCCCCTCGTGGGCACGGTCATAATTGGCCGAGGTGTCGAAGTAGGTCACCTCCAGTTCCACGGCACGTTCGAGAATGCGAAAGGCATCCTCGCGGGGGAGTTCGGGGAAATCGAGGCCATGAATACCCATGCGCGAAAAGGGAACGGCTGCACCGCCGATCTTGGTGATGGCCATTGGTCGCATGCTTCGGGCACCCTGGGGTTGGGCGCCCAGAAGTTGCGGATATACAGCCAACCCACCCCCCACCACGATCGCCCATTGGAGAAATCGGCGGCGGGAGTGGGAGTTGTGGAGGCAGGAATCCTTCATGGTGAAATTCAGGCTTTGCCGACAACAACCTGGGAGTCGGAGCCTTCCTCCTCCTCAAGGGGTATGGGAGGCATGGCCATGAGCTGGCGCAGGAGAACGATGAGTGTCTTGCGAAGTCGCGCCCGCTCGACAACCATGTCCACGAATCCATGCTCGCGCTGGAATTCTGAAGTCTGGAAATCGGCGGGGAGGACCTTGTTGATGGTTTGCTCGATCACCCGCTTGCCCGCGAAGCCAACGTAGGCACCCGGTTCGGCAATGATGACATCCCCCAGGGAGGCGAAGCTGGCCATGACCCCGGCAGTCGAAGGATCGGCAAGAATACTGATGAAGGGGATGCCGGCCTGCTCAAGCTCGGCACAAAGGATCGATGTCTTTGCCATTTGCATCAGGGAAAGAATGCCCTCCTGCATGCGCGCGCCGCCGGTGGAGGTCACGGTAATGCAGGGGATGCGCCGCTCGATGGAAAGCTCCATGGCCCGGGTGACCTTTTCACCGAGCACCGAACCCATTGATCCGCCCATGAAGGCGAAATCCATGACGCCGAGGGAAACCTCCACGCCCCCGATATGGGCGGTTCCGCTGACAAGGGAATCGTTGAGGCCCGTCTTTTTCCGGGCTGCTTCCAGGGACTCGGAATACTTGCGCTTGTCGACGAAATTGAGGGGGTCGGTGGCCCTGAGCGAGGCGTTGTTTTCCTTAAAAGATCCCTCGTCGACCAGTTGCTGGATGCGATCCATGGCGCTGATGCGCTCATGACGGCCGCAGGCTGGGCAGACGCTGAGGTTCGCCTTGAAGTCCTTGCGGGTGATGATTGCCCCGCAATTGGGGCATTTATGCCAAAGATCCTTGGGAATTCGATCGCGCACCTCGCGAGTCTGAGGGGCGGTGATCTTGATAAATTCAGGCGTTGGCCGCTGAAACCAGCTTCCCATGGGTCATCGTTCTCCGGTGTGAGTTGCCGTCATATCCCGGCACATGCCCCTGCATTGCAGCCTGAAAGGAGCCACCATGGCAAGGGGGAAGGAGCGTCGCGGGAAGGCGGGGGCGCATCTCAGGTTTGTATCCGCTTAAAGTTCCAGATTTCTCCCCAATCGCCATTTCTCCGCGCCAGTTCGAGCGCCAGGAGGTTTTCCTTTCCCTCATCCGTCCAGAACTGACCGATCCGTTTCAAGCGGCCTTGGAGCTCGGCACAAGTCGCCTCCATCTGCCCTGATCCCACCGGGCACCCTCGCTCGGAAACACCCTGATAGTGGATGTGGTCACGGTGACTTTCAAAGTAATTTATCTCCCGCCCCACCGTCTCTTTTGTCTTCTCTTCGAGCGATTCAGCCAACACCTTAACGTCCGCCAGCGTGTTCAACACACCCGCTTCCCCGCCGTGACGAAGTTGGTGCAGGAGCGGCTCCACCCATTGCCGTGCCTCCGGGCCTTGCTCTCCAAAAAGTGCGTGAGCGCACGACCACAGGTGCTGGCTCGCATGGTAAAAGTCGAGCACTCCGGTGGCATTCGCAAAGCGATGCTCCTTGAGTTTCCAGATCCAGATTCCCCCATCGGCGACGATGAAGACCTCGCGGGCCTGCTTGAGTCCGCATCGAAGGGCCTCCGTATAGACCTTTTCCATCAGGCCCTCCCACTGGCCGCAATGGGCCACCACGTGCTTCTCCATCGTGATGGCACGCCCCGAAGCTGTCTTCGCGCAGTCACTTGTCCGCACGATGATCGCCGTTTTTTCTTCCCTCCAGGACACACGTTCCCCCTTTATTTCAGAGGGTTTAAGGCCCCAGTCGTCTCCACGATGACGGACCATCCACCCATCCATCATGATCAAGAGGGAAAAGTCTTCACGCGGGCAATCCTGGGCTGCCTTCTCCACCATCCGTTCTCGTAAAAGGGGAATCTTTACATCCCGTTGCTGTTGTTGCTGCACTTCGCGAGCTCGGGTTCCCGCCTTCTGCACATGACGGGCGATGGTTGAGTCGTCGGTAATCGGCGAACCCCAGACGGCACAGATGCGCGCGGCGGCTTCGTAGGAGGGAGTGTCGATGGCAGTGGCGGCGAGGCGCTCCTGGAGCTCGGGCGAAATCTTTTGATTGGGCTCAAGCCCCCAAGCTTCCCTGAGCGGTGAATGCCAGGAGCCGTCTTCATCCATGCGCTGACAATAGGGTGTTTTAACCGTCACTTCCCCGGCGCTTGTCATCAGGGTCATCGGGCGCATCTGGATGCGCTGGTAGATCTTCCCCTTGAGGGGGGAAAATCTCCGCTGACTCCTCAGCGGCAAGTTTCTTGAGGCCTTCCTCGATGAGTCGCCGTTTGTATTCCTGGGCTTTTCGTTCGGCTTCTTTTTCAAGATTGTGGAGCGGGGAGCGGGGCATGGGAGTGGTCCTCCAGCGGGAACAGGATGGCCGATTAGTTCAGAGTGCCGGATACAAAGTCAAGATGCGCCCGGAAGGCGGGGGCGGATGTACAGAAGGTCCAAATCCGCCAATTACTTCAACCTGGCGTGAATAAGCGCCAGCATTTGATCGGCGGTTTCCTGCCAGGTGCGGCTTTGCGGGGGCTTGCGTGCAGCCGTGACACCCTCGCGAAGTGCCGCCGTACATTTTTCAATAAAGGACGCCGCATCGTCGGCGACATGGACTTCCTCGCGGTAATCGGCGACCACGTCGGGGATCGAAGTGGAAACGACGGGGCGCCCTGCGGCGAGGTATTCCGGGGTTTTTGTCGGGCTCATGAACTTTGTCAGGTCATTGACCAACCATGGAATCAGGCAGACATCAAAGCCACGGAGGTAATCGGGGAGGCGATCGTAGGGCTTGGGACCGAGCCAGTGGAAGTTTGGTTCGTCGATGGGAACACGATCCATCATGATCAGCGGCCCGAGAAACACAATCGACCAGTGGCGACGCTCGCGGCAGATGTGCTCGATCAGTTTCCAGTCGATGCGCTCGTCCACGGCTCCGAAATATCCGAGCACCGGCTTGTCGAGACGCTTGAGATCTGCAGGAATCTCCCCGGCATCGGCGCCTCGGGAAAAGTGATCAAAATCAATGCCGCTGGGGAAGCAGTGGGCATCGGAGCGGCGCGTCTCGATGGCGGCATGGAGGCTTCTGCCCCCGGTGAAAACCAGATCCGCCTTTTCCAGAAGGCGATCCTCGGTTTCAAGTACATCACCATCCGAGCCTTTGAAGGCGCCAAAGGGGTCCATGGCATCATAGACAAGCAGATCGTGGGGAAGCCTGCCCGCGGAATCAAGGGAGGCGGGATGCTGCAACCAAAGCACCCGGGTGCCTTCCCTGCTTTTGCGAAGCCAGGCCTTTGCCTTGGATTCGAGAAGGGCCAGCGAGGCGCGTCGGGAAAGGGCGGAATACTGGGAAAAGGGGAACCAGGGAAGATTTTGGGCATGGAGCCTTCCATCCACTCCCTCAATGGTGCGCTCGGTCAACTTCATGTCCATATATCGCCGCATGCCCGTAATACAGAAGTAGGCAACCTGATTGCCGGAGGTGGCAAATCTGGTCGCGAGTTGTTGCGGGCGCTGGAAAAGACGGCGCTCCCAGGCAAGGTGGGAAAGATGAACGATGGTGAGG
>JAFIGB010000145.1 GCA_020831705.1 Candidatus Sumerlaeia bacterium
GTCGCACTCGTCCATTCGTCGCCCGGTTCACGGACCCAGAGATAGACAGCCGCAACACCGGAACCGTCATCCTCGGCAGTATAGGAGCCAGTGATGTCGTCGCCGACCTGGATGGTTTCGGCATCAACGGTGGATAGGGGCGGAGTTATGTCGGCGAAGTTCGCCGTGACAAGGAAGTCGGTGCTAATGCTGGTGTCGATACGCGAGGCAGTTGTGAGGCCGTCGCTCCAGTCGATGAAATGATAACCCGTGTTGGCTTCGGCTGTGACCTGCTCACCATTTCCGTTGTAGTTGATATCCTGGGTGGTTGGCCCGGTCAGGCTGCCACCCGGACCTGCTGTATAGACAGCGAGGGCATTCGTGATCCCCGGCAAGCCGGTGCCATTGGCCGTTTCCAATCCATCGGCATTACGGGCACGCAGACTGAACTCATGGAGCGTGGCACCTTCAAGGCCCGTAACGGTCACCGTGCCCCATGCAGCATGATCCAGCCAGGCCGGGTTGGCACCGAGGGTACTATCTGCCTGTACCCACTGGTTGCTAAATGTTTCGAGGATGGCAAACTCGGTTCCCGCCGGATTGTTTCCGGGGGAAAAGCTGATATCGAGACTATTGCGTGTGGGCGTACCCACAACACTCGGCGTGAGGGGTGTCTCGGCTGCGGTGTGGACTGTCAGCGCGGGTGTCCGCGGGCTGACTCCAAACTCGTTGGTGCCGGCCACCTGGAATGTATAGGCCGTATTGATCTCCAGACCGGTGAATTCCCAGGATTCTGCGTTTTCAGGGGTGATTGCCCGTTGTGTGACGGGTTCATCCGTTCCCTCGTCTGCATAGACCAGGAACCCATCCTCCCATTGGGACTGGTCGGACCATGTCCAGGTAATGGCATTGGTGGTGATGTTTGTGGCGCCGGGATTGTCTGGAGCAACGGGGAGCATGGAGAGCCCCCAGAGTTCCTCGCCGTAGGATGTCTTGACGACATCAGCCAGGTAGTAGAGGGTGGACCCCATCATGGTGAGATTGGAAGGATCGGTGGAGAATCCTCTCTCCGTGAGATTCCAATGTATGACAGTTCCCTCCGCCGTTCCGTCAGTCTTCCAGAGCGTCCTGCCGTATGTTTCATCAAGTGCAGAGAAATACAGCATGTCGTTAATAACGGCAAGACTCTTCGGAATCGAGCCGGTGGTGCCAATTTCCAGAATATTTTTCACCATACCGGTTCCTCCCAGGGTGCCATCACTTTTCCAAAGCTCGCGGCCATGAATACCGTCATCCGCGGTGAAGAAAAGGTTGCCATTGAAATGAATCAAGTCCTGTGGATTGGAGCTGCCTCCAGGTCGAATATCCCTGACCATGACCGTGCCATCCTCGGTGCCGTCGCTCTTCCACAGTTCCACTCCGTGTGTGCCGTCATCGGCCAGGAAGAAAAGGGTTCCCTCAACATTAATCAGGTGGATGATGGATCCACCAAGTGATCCGGGCCGGATGTCCTTGACCAGAACCGTGCCGTCCTCCGTGCCATCACTTTTCCAAAGTTCGTCGCCGTGTATGCCATCATTTGCCGTAAAGAAGAGCGTGCCGTCGGTCGCTGTCAGGTGGTTGGGGGATGAATTTCCGGACCCGGGATTGATATCCCTGACCATGACAGTCCCGTCCTCAGTACCATCACTCTTCCAAAGTTCAAAACCGTTATCCCCGTCTGTTGCCCGAAAGTAGAGGGTCTCATCCATGACGGTTAATTGGCTCGGCCATGAACTTCCACCCCAGAAATTGATGTCTTTGACAATCATCGTCTCGGACGTGGTGCCGTTGTCCGTCCAGGACCAAAGTTCCTGACCATAGACATTATCGCGGGCTGAAAAGAAGAGGGTGTCACCCATGACGGTCAGGTTGTTTGGCGAAGCGTTTAATTGCAGATTCATTTCGTCGACCATGGCAGTGCCTGCCTCAGTGCCATCGCTTTTCCAGAGTTGCTCACTATTGGTTCCGTCATTAGCCACAAAGAACAGGGTGCCATTCAAGTTTGTCAATTGAACCGGATTTGAGCCGTCTGGTCCCGGATGAAAGTCCATGACTTTGAATGTACCTGCATCCGTCCCATCGCTTCTCCAGAGCTCACGTCCGTGAATGCCGTCGTCGGCAGCGAAAAAGAGAGTATCATCAATGATGGTGATCTCCGAGATTGCGGAGCTTTCTCCGTAAGCTTGATTATGGATCGGGACAGTACCGGCCTCGGTGCCATCGCTTATCCAAAGTCCAACGTAAAAATCTGGTCTGTTGGTCCGAAAAAACAGGGTCCCATCTACATTTGTCAGTGAGCCTATAAATGGGTGGCTTACGCCCGGGTAGATATCCTTGACCATGACAGTCCCTGCCTCGGTACCGTCACTCTTCCACAATTCCAACCCATGGTCCCCATCGTCGGCTGTGAAGTAGAGTGTTTCGTCCACAACTGTAAATTGGCCCATGCTTTGGCCGAAGAGGCCCGAGATGATTTGCTTGACCATGACAGTTCCGGCCTCGGTGCCGTCACTCTTCCACAATTCCGAAGCGTACAACCCGATGCTTGTTGAGAAATAGAGAGTTCCATTCACATTCGTAAGGAGGTCAGGGGTTGAATCTGCTGCTCCCGGGTTGAGATCCTTCACCATGACAGTTCCGGCCTCGGTGCCGTCACTCTTCCATAATTCCAAACCATGCACACCATCATCAGCTCTGAAATACAAAGTCCCATTCACATTCACCAGCTCGTCAATAAATGAGGCTCCCGTCGGGGCGATGGCCTTGACTAGAACTGTCCCTTCCTCGGTGCCATCACTTTTCCACAATTCATAGGCATGGATCCCATCATTGGCTTCGAAGAAGAGAGTTCCATCCACGTCTGTCAACTTGCGGGGGTTCGAACCGAAATGACCGGGAAAGATATCCTTGACCATGACCGTGCCTGCCTCAGTGCCGTCACTTTTCCAAAGCTCACGGCCATTGACACCATCGTCTGCGACGAAAAACAGGGTGCCGTTCACGTTTGTCAGTTGTGAAGGTTGGGGAGTGCCACTTCCGGGATTGATGTCTTTCACCAATACCGTCCCGGCCTCGGTACCGTCACTTTTCCACAGCTCACGGCCAGTGACACCATCGTCTGCGACGAAAAACAGGGTGCCGTCCACGTTTGTCAGATTGGTAGGCATGGAACCGCCACTTCCGGGATTGATGTCTTTGACCATTACGGTCCCGGCTGCTGTGCCATCAGTCCTCCAAAGTTCAGATCCATTAATTCCATCGTTGGCACCAAAGTAGATCAGTCCATTCATGAGGGTTTTAAATCCGTGAGTCGAACTCCCAGAGCCGAGACGGATATCCTTTACAATATACGTCCCCTCGGGGGTGCCATCACTCCTCCACAATTCGTAGCCGTGAAGATGGTCCGATTGCCCGAAATAAAGGATCCCATCCATTGAAAGTAATTCTGTGGGAGCCAGGTAGGAACCGCCGATTTCGGGTTTAATGTTTTTAACAAGGTATGGTTCTGCATTCCCGGTAGAGGCGGCGTACAAAAGGCCCACTGGCAGGAGGAATAAAGCAGCAAATTTTGCCGCACTCAGGCGCAACGCAGCGCGTGTCGAAGTCATGAGGGTCATGGAGAGAAACCTTTATGGCTGGTGTCGAATTTCGTTAGCTACTCAAAATGTCTAGGTTTTTGCATCTGGCGCAAGAGAAATCTTGATATTCTTGAGTCCCACTGAGCCTTCAGGGAATTCCCCCAGCACCGAAAAGTCACTTTCCGTTGTCGCTCCCCAGCTCAGTGCCTTACACTTTCCATCTGGTTGCCCTCAGGGCCAGTGACCTTTCCAAGGCAATTGACACCCATGGAACCTGAAGAAAGAAAAACGACGGAAATCAAGCTCGATCTCGACGGAGGTTCCTCCTCCGACGATTGGGCCGATCTCCTGGCGGAGATGGAAAAGGCGCCAGCAAAGCCCAAGGCCAAGCCAAAGGCACCATCACAGGAGCCTCCTGCCCCCAAACCCGCTCAACCCGCCAAACCCTCCGATTACTTCACCAAGGCCCTCTCCGAACTGGAGGAGGCACGCGATGTCCTCGGGGTATTTGTCAAAAGCCATCCCTACCTCGTCGCCCCCAATATTTACAAAATGTGGGACGAAAGCATCAAGGAATGCTCCATCACCATGCAGCGTCAGATAGACCGCCTTGACGGTCTGTCCCCGGGGGAGGACCTCAAGTAACAATGACCGATCAGAAAAAAGGACCGGAACCGTTCCGCCACGAAATCCCCGCAAACGAAGAGAGCGACCTCTCAGCCTTTCTGGGTGAACTGGGCGAGGACGCCGGAGAACCCGCGGCCGCCACACCGCCGCAGAAGAACACCAAGGAATCCGCCGTACCCACCGAACCTCCCCCCGCCCCAACCGACGCAGAGCAACCCGCAAAACCTGAAGCGCCCATGAGTCGCTACGATCAGATTCGCAACACCCGCGGAGTCTCCATGGAGAAGGAGGATCTCGAGCTTTTTTCCGAATTCTCCAAGGTCATCGGAAAGATTCACGCCGCCCAGCAGACCATCGAAGGGCTGCGGGATGCCCACCCCGAACTCGTTCCCGAACGTCACTTCAACACCTGGATCAGCAACCTGAAGGAAACGCACATGGTGATGATGAAGGAATTCTACGCCCTGCGCAACGGCCTGAAGGAAAAGAAATACGATAAGCGCTGCATTTGCATCAAATGCAACACCGTGTTCATGGTTCCCCTCCCCGCCGACGGCATCTGCGACGAATGCCGGGCCGACCGGCGGGCATAAAAAAACCGCGCCCCGGAAGATTGGAACGCGGTATTGGGATTCTGCGGATTTGGAAGGCAACTTCGCCTGATCAGGCGCGCTCGACGTATTCACCCGTCTCCGTATTCACACGCACCTTCTCGCCCGTCTTGATGAACGGGGGCACCTGGATCACCAGGCCGGTTTCCAGCGTGGCGTCCTTCGTGATATTGCTCGAGGTATTCCCCTTCACCACATTGTCCATTGTTTCCGTGATGGTGAAGACCATCTTGGGGGGAAGCTCCACACCGACGGGGTTTCCGTTCCACCACGCCATGACGACTTCCGCCTCGGGGACGAGGAGCTTGGCCTGAAGACCGAGGAATTCCTCCTGGACGGCGACCTGCTCGTAGGTCGTCAGGTCCATGAAGTGGTACCCTTCCTGGTCGCTGTAAAGGAACTGGGCGGTGCGCTGCTCGAACTGGGCAACCTCGGGGTGGTCACTGGAGCCCTTGAAAGTCCTCTCGATGACATTGCCGTCGATGTAGCTGCGAATTTTGACAGTCGTCGACGGTTGCCCCTTGCCGGGGGTGCGGTGGTCGTAGGAAGTGACCACGTAAAGCTTGCCGTCGATCACGACTTTCATCCCAGGGCGAAGCCTGATGGGATCAATAGTTGGCATCTTGTTGAATCGTCCTCCAAGGGGATAATTTCCGGGCTCGCCGGATAGAACGCCGCAGGTTAAAGAAATTCAGGCCACGCCATGTCAAGCCGTGAATGCCCGCGGGGAGGGGGAAACAAGACTTCAACCCCACCCCAAAGCCCCAATTTCTCACCCACGGACAAGAGCAAAAATTGTAAATGAAGCAACCCCAAGGATAAAAACACCCCCCAAACAACTTCAACCCTTCAAAAATTCATTCATCCCTCATCCTT
>JAFIGB010000147.1 GCA_020831705.1 Candidatus Sumerlaeia bacterium
CTGTTTCTCCTCCCCCCTCTTCCCCCTCCCCAATGTGGTGCTTTTTCCACGTACCCACCTGAGCCTCCACATTTTTGAGCCTCGGTATCTGGCGATGATGGAGGAGGTGATGGCTGGGGCGCGGCGGATGGCGCTTTGTCAGCTCCGGCCGGGGTGGGAGAAGGATTACGAGGCCGCACCGCCGCTTTTTCGTGTGGCAGGGAGCGGACGGGTTCTCTTGGCGGAGCATAACAGCGACGGCACCTGGGATATTCTCCTGGAGGGGATCGAACGCGTGGCCCTGCGGGAGGAAATCCGCTCCGAACCGTTCCGCGTGGCCCTTGTGGAGCCCATCGCCGAGGGAATTCCCATCGATGAGTTGGAGGAAACCCGGGAGGCAATGCTTTCGGTGGCGAAGTTGGCGGAGGCCCTTGGGCGTCAGATTCCGATGCTGAGGCGTCAACTAACGAACCTTGTCAACACCCACCAACATCCGGGAGTTGTTTGCGACGTGGTGGCGGCGTGTCTTGTTGCTGACGGGTATGCCCGTCAATCGCTCCTTGCGGAACGAAACATCCTGCGGCGGTTGCGGCTCCTGTCCATTCAGTTGGATTCGTTGGTGGCAAGCCTGCGGGAAAGGGGGCTGGAGGTTCCTCCCCCCCAATCCGAATAGTCCTTTCCTCCACGGGATTCTGATGTCCCGCGGCATTTCCTTTTCATGGGTATCTTCCACGAATGAGTCAATTGACACCCCAGCGGCGGGGTTTTCTCAACATGCCGAAGCTGCCCCTTTCGGGCTTTCTGATCCGTCTTGTTGCCTTCCTTCTGGACATGGTGACGATTCTCGCGGCGATTCATATTTTTGGACGCAGTTTCCCCGATATCTTCTGGGCACTCGGCGCCAATTCGGGGTATGTGACCGCCGGGTTTACCTTCCTCTATTTCGTTCTCTTCAATGGGCCGTTCGGGAAGGGACAAACCGTGGGGAAGATGATCGTTGGCATTATTGTGACGGATTACGACGGCCAGCCTCCCTCCTGGCGCCAGGCGGTGTTGCGGACGGTGATCCTCATGCCCCCCTTCGTCATGGTCCCGGTGACGGAGGTCCTCATTGGCCCGGCGATGAGTTCGATGGATTTCTATATCATGACGCTGGCCACACACTTTCTGCTTCTGGCAATGCTGGTGACCACGGCGCTGGTGATTCCCTTCAACCCGTTCAAGCAGGGCCTCCATGATTACGTTGCCCAGACGTTGATCCAGCCGCGCGCCCGGGGTGCCTTCGAGCCCGTCCTTTTTGAGGATCTGGCGGGGACGCTGGGACGGGAATGGCCGAAGTTCCATCGCCAGCCCCAGATTTCCGGCCTGGTGACCCTGCTGATGATCATGAGCCTGTTTGCCTATCTGGCGTGGCCGGGACAGCAGCGGCCCGATTACCGGGAGTATCTGGAGGCTCGCCACGCCATGGCGGGACTTCCCGGGTTTACCGGTTCGACGGTGGAGCCGCCGATCAGTGAAAGGGCGCTGAAGGTTTTGGAGGAGGGGGATGATGACATGATCCGGGAGGCCTCCTGGCTGGCGGAGGACATGAATACATCGGGGCCGCTCGTTCTTGTTCTGGAAGTATCAAGGCCGGGAAAGTGGCCAAATTCAGTACTTGAAAACGAAGCTCTTTCGGAAGCGTATCTGGATCAATATCATCAAACGGTCTTTCCCGCATTCATTCGTGAGTATGATACGGAAATCGAAGGGCAGCAGGGAACGATGATGGAAAGAAGGCGGTTGATTGCGGCGCTTTGGAGCGAGCGTGATATTCGCCTTCGCCTTGTTTATATTAATCGCTTGTCCTTTACACCGCACATATTAACGTTGAGGGAAGAGGCGGGTAAATTTGAAAAAACATATCCTGCCCTGATTCAATAAAACAAACCCTGCGTTGCTTTTTCCTTGAGTTGGGCAAGGGAAAGCACTTATACAATCAGAGCAGGAACACGATAAACCGAAAGGTCGTAACTAATGAAAGACGCTGGTCAAATACTTGAACGCCTCAATGAAATAGAAAAGCGTGCCCGCGAAGAGAGGGAAGAGGCCCTTCGCCCGGCGAAGGATCGTCTCGCCCAAATCGAGGAGGAGCGTGCCCGTTTGGATCAGGAGGAGCAAAAGCTCCTGAAGATCCTGCAGGATCTTGGTGCCGGCCAGGGCGGGCCGAAGCGCAGACGCCGCTCATCCGGCCGTCGCATGACATCGCTGCACAAGAAGGAAGTCGTTGCGGAATTCATTCGTGAAGGCCATATCAAGAGCGGAATGCAGCTTTCAAAAGAACTGCGCGCGGCATTGATTGATCGTGGATTTGGCAATCATGATTTCCGCAAGCTTCCCGAATACATGCCTCATGGATGGCGTGCGGATAGCAATGGAATGCGCGGGAATGCCGCCAAAACGGTTTTCCAGAAGATCTAAACCCAACACACTCATGAGAAACACCGACCCACCACCGGAGAATTCCTTCCCGGTGGTGGTTTCATTTCAAGTCGAAATCCCATCGGAAATACTTAATATACCATGACAATAAAAACCGTTCGTGCCCTTCATATCGGCGATTTGCACTTCTCGGAAATACCCTGCAATCCCATGGCCTACATGCCGAAAAGAATACTTGGGGTTGGCAATTTGATCGTCGGAGGAAGGCGCAAGAAATTCCGAACCTCCATGGGGCACCTGCTGATTGAAAAGTTGGAATTGCTCAAGCCCGTCCCGGATATGTTTCTGTTCAGCGGCGACTTCTCATCAACAGCACTGCCCGGGGAGTTCCGTCAAGCCCGGGAGCTTTTCGCACCCACCCTCGAAAAATGGGGCGTCCCCGCCCACGTCGTTCCCGGAAACCATGACTGCTATTGTGGCGCCGAGCGCCACGCCCGCTCCTTTTCCCGGCAACTCAATGACACCTTCATCGCAGAAACGGGCGTCTCCCTCCACCACCCCGCCGAGGGCATTGCACTCCTGACCATCAACGGCACGGCGGATAACGGCCTTCTGGGATGCCATGGAGCCATTACCCCGGCCGACGTTGACCGGGTGCGGGAACTCCTCGCCAGCATCGACCGGGACACCCACAAGCACCTGCTGATCCTGTGTCACTTCCCGCCGGAGGAACCGAAGCCGATTGTTCCCCATGAACGGGGGGATCAACTGCGGGAGGCGCGGCCCCTTCTTGATGTTATTGCAACCCTTCCCGGCAGCAAAATCTGGATGCACGGCCACCACCATTACCGCTGGATATACACCAGCCCCACGGTCGACGGCCTCGTCTACCTCAACGCCGGTGCCCCCTTCCTGCGCCATGGCAGGGAACTGCCGGACCTTGGGTTTCATGAGCTGCTGCTGGAAGGCCCCCAATGGCGTGTGCGGACGCACCACGTGAACAAGGAGGGCTCGTGCTGGCTGGTGGTTGATCCTGACATTCCCGCACCGGGCGGGTATCTTGACCTTCAGAAATTGAGTGGTTAGGCCGTGTGCTTGTGAAGGCTGCGGGCGTGGCGCAATTCACCACGACGGACATAGATGATCTCGTCCGCAATATCGACAGATAGATCCCCCACCCGCTCAAGAGCCTTGCTGACACCGATGAAGTTGGTCGCCTGGAAGACCTTGTCGGGGTGATCGCGGCTGATGTTGATCAACTGGAGGATGGTCTCCTGATTGAGACGGTCGACCTCGTCATCACGCACCCGCAATTCGGAGGCGGCGGCGTCGTCGAGTCCATCAAAGTATCGCAGTGAATCATCCCACATGGCGCGGACCACTTCGTAGTTGCGGGGGATGTCCACGAAGGGGCGCATGGAGGGGACATCGGAGATGCGAATGGCGGCCTGGGCAATGTTGACCGCGAGATCCCCCACCCGCTCGATGTTGGAGTTGGTGTGGAGGAAGGCAACAAGACGACGGAGGTCGCGAGCCACCGGTTGGTGGAGGGCGATGAGATGGATGATCATTTCCTCGTGCTCGTCTTCCATGCGATCCAGATCGTCGTCGCCCTGAATAACTTCCCGGGCGAGGACGGGATCCTTCGCCATGAGGGCGGCGACGGATTTCCCGAGGAGGTTACCAGCGTATTCTCCCATCTTGCCGATGGAACGTTGGGCTTTGTCGATCTGGGTGAGGAAGAAACCATTTACTGGCATGTTGATAATCCACCTTCCCTGGGGGATGTACTCCACTCGTGGAGAATCCATTTTCCCAGTGGAACCGTGAGTATCCCCCGGAATGCTGAGCTAAAGCAATAAGAATCGCTGGTTTCCACCAAATTGTCACTGTTTATGCTCGTATTTCACAAAACACATGACGATCGTGTGACGCTGGAAATGCTTGACCTAGTTGCCTGCAGTGGCTTCCCGTCTCCTCCGAAACCTTGACTTCCGACATTCAAACGCGAGGCAGAAAATTATGCTCCATTTACGGAAACAAGTGACGACCTTATGTGCCGCAGGGGTTCTCCTGTCGGCAAGCATCAGTGCTGCAGAACAAGACTCATCAGAGGAAAGAGCCCCATGGACGCCCTTTCAGGTGGGGCTGGTCGAGCAGGTGCAATTGTTCGACAAGGAAACGGAACTGACCGGGTTGGGCATCGGCATTCTCGGCGTTCGCACCGCAGATACCGGCGGCCTGCAGGTTGCCCCGTTCCATACGGAAATCAAGGACACCCGTTTTGGAAGTGCCCAGTTTGGACTCGTGAACTTGTCGCAGTTCATGCGGGGTCTTCAGGTGGGGGGACTCCTCAACCGAAGCCACAAGGAAGTGGAGGGCCTTCAAATAACCGGCTTTGCAAACAGTGCCCGGCGGGAACTTCGTGGTGCCCAGATCAGTGGCATCTCAAGCATCACCCGTGGCAGGATCGATGGCCTCCAGATTTCGGGGCTCTACAGTGACAATGGTGGCGACCGCCTCCGCGGCGCCCAGATTTCCGGTGTGTATACCGAGTCGGGCGGCAAGGTTCAGGGTGCCCAGATTGGTGGGCTCATCAACAAAACCCGCGGCACCATGACGGGCCTTCAACTTGCCGGCTTGACCAACGAGACGGTTTTTTCAATGTCCGGCCTTGACGATGAGGAGAAGGAGGCCTTCCAGGGGGGCGCCGCTTCGGGCATGCAGGTGGCCGGCTTGTGGAACCACACAAGGGGCTCAATGTCCGGGATTCACCTGGCCGGTCTATACAACCGCTCGAAGGGCCTGAGTGACCGTGGTGACTGGGAGGGCGATTTCCACCCGACCACCGGAGCGGCAACGGGGCTTCATGTTGCCGGGATCGTG
>JAFIGB010000484.1 GCA_020831705.1 Candidatus Sumerlaeia bacterium
GGAGTCGGTGTCGGCTCTGGTGTAACCGTAGGAGTTGGGGTCGGGGTTGGAGTTGGAGTTGGTCCCGATTCGCAACCGACCATGCACAGACCATAATCGCCAGGGAGATGGCTCAGTTCAAATGCAGAACACATATCCTCGCCTTCTATCTGATGGGTGCCAAACTCTGGGCCACAATCTATCTCAAAGGCCCAAACATCTGGATCCACCTCACCCAAAACAGAAATCAGAACACAATCACATGGTTCTGGCGTGGGATCACAGTCACCACCCCATTCAACACATGGCCAGCCCATGACATCCACAAAATCAGACAAGATTTCGTCAGCTGATCCACAATTCAATGGACCATCCTCGGTAATACCAGAAAATACTGGGACACCATCCCAATAGCAATCGAGATAATATCCATACATAGTATTTGTCACTTCACATTCAACGCAAGGAAGAGGAGTCGGCGTTGGTGTCGAAGTCGGAGTTGAGGTAGGTGTGGGTGTCGGGGTCGGAGTGGTTGTTGGAGTAACCGTCGGAGTTGGAGTTGAGGTAGGCGTGGGAGTTGGTGTTGGTGTCGAAGTTGGAGTAGGAGTCATAGTTGGCGTTGGTGTTGGCATATTATTACAATGAAATATTTCCGGACATGATGGTTCATAGTGGCTACCGGGCCCTTGCGAACTATCGCCGGGTTCACCAGGCTCTCCAATGGTTTCAATAATTTCACACCCTTGAATAGGGTCGTACATGAATGTCATCCGTTCAGTTGCCCCTATTCCACCATGAACAACTTTATTGATATTGGAATCAAAGAAAAAACCCGCTGATACAAATATGCCAGCATCTCCACCATTTCCTCCATCACCCGGAAAGTCATCCCCTCCAAACGCAGTTAAATGGGAGCTGCCACCCAATCCACCATCGCCTCCACGCCCTGGCGTTGCAGACTGAAACAATGCAAAGTAGAGGCCATTATATTTAACGCAATCCGCCTCAATGTAGAGTCCCCCATTAATTCCTCCATTTCCACCATTCCCACCTCCACCACCTGATCCAGTTGAAATTGTGCATTCACCATTTCCATTCCCTCCAATTCCACCATCCCCACCTCTGCCACCTAAAAAGCTGAAGCTAACTGAAGGAGAGGAAATATCAACATTACCTGCAATAATATGGAGACGACCACCCCTGCCCCCTCGCCCCCCATTTCCTCCATCTGACCCAGTTGATCCTGAGGTACCGCTATCAACATTCCCATTTCCACCTCGCCCTCCTTGACCTCCTCTGAAATCCCAGTGCCCAACGATTGTAATTGTGGCATTTGTTGGTGCAACGATCATAACAACCAACCCATCCTCGCCGTCTTCTCCATCTTCGCCCCCTGTGATTCCATCCGGACAATCTGCCCCATTCGCACCATTGAAGCCTGGGATATTTTTTGATATATCAGCAGGTGAAACTGTTGCATCTCCGGCAAAAGTCAGTATTTCGGTTGGGTGCGCTCGATTCGGACCTGGTGACCCGGGTGGATAGGCTGGCAGACACCCGTATCTGGGTTGCGCAAAGCCTAGGGTGGAAATACCCACGAGCGACAATACAACAAGAAGTGTGATCGCAGGTGAGAACCTGCGGCAAAAAAACAAATTGAACATTTTAGTTCTCCAAAATAAAATGCGCGGACAAAGTATTCGGCCCACGTTGAAACTGTTTGCCAACAATTACACCCAATTTTCATTGCGCAATAAAAATATTTATTGGCGCCATTATCATTTGTTCTACACAATACTGCTTGATGGGGCAGCCACTTCAATCATCCGAAAAGCTTCCACAAAAGCACCGTGCCGGTGAACGCTCTGGGCGTCCACCGGCACGATTGTTTTCAGGAGATGGGGTGGGGAGGGATCAGCTTCCTGGGAAGTTCCACTCACCTGTGACACGGTTATATGCTGGCTGGAAGTTGATGATCGGTCCGGGGCCACCTCCAATGCGGACGATATCGCCGGCAGAGAGTGTGCCATTGGTGGGGTCGTAATCCATTCCCAAAGTGTGGAAGGTTTGACCCGAGTGACCTCCACCAAATGCATTGATTAAATCGGGACCAGCGCTTACGACGTGCCACTGGGCACCCGAGGAGAGTGCGGAACCACGCCCCAATGAATCATTAAAATATGCATTATCAGGAGAAAATGTACGGGCTTCAACATAGTCGTAGGTGTCATATTGAAGGTTTGGCGTGCCATCGGGGTTAAGAGCCACACCCACATTAGCAGGAATGAATGGGTCACGGAAGACCGAGGTGATGTATGCTATTGGAGTCGTCAGCCAAATAAAGCGGGCGCTAATGGTTTGGCGCCCTTCAATGAAGACTGATGGGCCAATGAATGTACCACCCGGGCCTCCAAAAAAATTGGAGGTAGGCGGAGCCATTGGAGGGTATCGATTATTATCAACATAATACGTCTCAATGGCAGTCGCCAATGTTCTCATGTCAGCCTGTGCCCGGGAGACCTTTGAGCGGGTCTGAGCTTCCAGGAAGTTGGGAACGGCAATAGCGGCGAGGATGGCGATGATCGCGACCACGATCAGCAATTCAATCAACGTGAAGCCATGGGAAAAAGATTTTTTCACGTTACGGCACCTCATTTCTTTCAGGATATGCCGGGGGCTTGGTTCCCTTTCGGAAAAGCATCTTCAGGTAAACCTGTCCCCGATTCACAACTGGGTGCAGAATTTCCATGTGCTTGCCTCAGAGCAAGACAAAAAAACAGTTTTTGCACAACCGATTAAAGCGCGGTTGTCACGGGAACCAGTGAAATAATGGTGGTTGTTTACGGAAGGGGCGCATCTCACTCCAGTTCCCGTCGATAGAACCACAATTCATCCGCATCGCCGTTTCTCTCGGCCAGTTCTATGGAAAGGAGTCTTTCCTTTCCCTGTTCCGTCCAGAACTGACCCGGT